>DWXO01000025.1 GCA_019119165.1 Candidatus Flavonifractor intestinigallinarum
CATGACCGCCTCAACCACCTGCTTCTTGAATTCTGGTGTATAACGTTTGTTTGGTATTCCTTTTGGCATAATAAAGCACCCCACTTGTTAGTCAGTATATCATACTGTCTAACAAATGGGGTGCAGTTCATTTTTACTTCCTCCTCTTTTCCTTGTTACTTCCCCAGCAAGCCCAGGCGCTCCAAAATCAGGGCGGCCTGCTCCCGGGTCAGGGGAGCGCCGGGAGCGGTGCCGTCAAACACGCCGGCGTCCTTGGCCTTCTTCCAGGCCTCCTTGGCCCAGTCGCTCACCGTCCGGGCGGAAATCTCCCCCTCATGGGCGGTGAAAGCGGCGTCAAACTGCTCCTGCGTCATCTCCGGTTCACCCCCCTTCAGCCGCGCTTTCACGTCGGCGCGGAGGGTATCCATGCTCTTGCCGTGCTTGGGGAACCAGTGTCCCACATCGCTGTGGTTGGACGCCAGCCCCAGCTTACAGCCTTCCGCATGGTCGATGATGTCCTGCTCCGGGTCCAGGCCGTATTTTTCACACAGATAGGCGCACAGCTCCACCGCCGTGTCGTAGACCTGCTGAAAATAGGGTCCGTTCTTTACCGGGTCGTATCCGATCATGGTGCCGCCTTTGTAGGTGTGCCCGGCAGGCTCCAGGATCTCAAAACTGATATGGGTGTTGTTGGCCCCGCCGCCGGCGTGCCACCCCCGCCAGTTCCAGGGCAGGGTCTCGGTGACGCCCCCCTGATGGACGATGGCGTGGACGCAGGCGTTCACCCCCGGTTTGTCCCAGGCCTTGAGAAAGACGTTGACGTCCGGCTGGGCCACGCCGGTGGAGTGGACCATGATGCCCCGGGGCTTGATGGTGCGCCCCGCCTTGTAGCAGTCGCTGTTGGTCAGAATATGCTCTGTGATGTGCATTGGCAACCCCTCCGGGTCATCCTATGCGCCTCACAGATCCGCGGTCATTCCTCCCCCGCCTGCTCCTCCAGCTCCGCCCGGCGGGCGTCCCTGGCCTGTATGGTCTCCTTCATGCTTCTGGGAGGCCGGGCGTTGATGGTTTTCTGCCAGTCCAACACCCAGGCGCGCAGCTCCTCCAGCCCCTCCTCCGTCATGGGGAAGGACTTTGTCTCCTCCACAGTGCTGTCCTGGAGCCGCCAGGGCCCCTCCCACACCTGGGCGGTGAGGGACGGGGGATTCTCCTCATTTCCCTTCACCGGGTCCACCCGGTAGCGCATCCGGCCGCCGCTGGCGGTCCAGAAATTCTCGTTTTCAAAGTGGGACAGCACCGGCAAAAAAATTGTTTCCTCCATCAATTGCGTTCCTTCCTGCTTTCCGGGGCGATGTGGGCATCGCCCCCTACCCAGTGTAAAAGCGTGGTATCCAGATTATGATACCACGCTTTTTGACCCTTTTCAATTGTCGGAATAGCGGGACAAAAACTGACGGGTCCGCTCCTCCCGGGGGGTCTCGATGACCTGCCGGGCGGGGCCCTGCTCCACAATGACGCCCCCGTCCATGAAGATCACCTGATCGGCCACGTCCCGGGCAAAGGCCATCTCATGGGTGACGATGATCATGGTGGTCTTTTGCTCGGCCAGGGAGCGGATCACCTTGAGCACTTCGCCGGTGAGTTCCGGGTCCAGGGCGGAGGTGGGCTCGTCAAAGCACAGGATGTCGGGCTGGAGAGCCAGAGCCCGGGCGATGGCCACCCGCTGCTGCTGGCCGCCGGAGAGCTGATGGGGGTAATGGCCCGCCCGGTCGCTGAGGCCCATCCGCCCCAGCAGGGCCTGGCCCTGGGTGCGGATCTCCTCCAGAATGGCCTTCTTGTTCTGCTTGAAGTCGGGCCGCTCCTTGGCCAGCAGTTCCCCGGCCAGGGTCACGTTCTCCAGGGCGGTATACTGGGGGAACAGGTTGAAGGACTGAAACACCAGTCCGAAGTGGAGCCGCTTTTTCCGCACCTCGGCCTCCCGCTGGGTGGCGGGATCGTCGGCGTCAAAGAGGGTCTCGCCGTTGACCAGGATCTTGCCCTGGTTGGGGGTCTCCAGAAAGTTCAGGCACCGCAGCAGGGTGGTCTTGCCGGAGCCGGAGGAGCCGATGATGGCCAGAGCCTGTCCCTGCTCCAGGGAAAAGCTGATATCCTCCAGCACCCGGGTGGCCCCGAAATGCTTTTCAATGTGCTGTACATCCAAAACAGGCATGGTCCGGGCCTCCTTACTTGAAATAGTTCAGCTTCTTCTCAAACCAGCTGAACAGCAGGGTGAGAATGCCGTTGGCCACCAGATAGAACACGGCGGTGTAGAACAGGGGCCAGATCATGCCCTTCTTGATGTAGGACTCACCCATCCAGATGATCTCATACACCGAGATAACCCGCACCAGAGCGGCGTCCTTCACCAGGGTGATGAACTCGTTGCCCATGGGGGGCACGATGCGCTTGATGACCTGGAGCAGGGTGACCTTGAAGAAGATCTGGCTGCGGGTCATGCCCAGCACCAGACCGGCCTCCTGCTGGCCCACGGGTACGCCCTGGATACCGCCCCGGAAGATCTCGGAGAAGTAGCAGGCGTAGTTGATGACGAAGGTCACCACCGCCGCGGTGAACCGGGGCAGCAGGGGCAGGTCGAACATCAGGCCCGGGCCGTAGAACACCACCATGATCTGGAGCATCAGGGGGGTACCCCGGACGATCCACACCACGGTTTTGACCACCCACCGCAGGGGGGCGCACCGGCTCATGGAGCCGAAGGAGATCACCAGGCCCAGGGGCAGGGCAAACAGGAGGGTCAGGAGGAAGAGCTCCAGGGTGACCACAAACCCCTCCAGCAGGGTGAGCGTAACAGACATCAGCATAGCGTTTCCCTCTCTTGACCGGGGAAGGGCAGAGAGCGCCCGGCTCTCTGCCCGATTCCCCTAGGCTATGTTATTTCTCGATGACGGACTCCTGGACGCCGTAGGTGGTGGCCGTCTCCATGACGGTACCGGCGTCATAGGCCTCTTTCCAGAAGGTGTTGAAGGCCTCGGTCAGGTCGGAGCCCTGGCGGAAGGCCACGCCGTACTCCTCGTCGTTGAGCTGGACGGTGTAGGTCAGCTCGGGATAGCTGGTGCCCTCGCCGATCATGGCGCCCGCCATCAGCAGGTCGATGACGCAGGCGTCGGAGGCGCCGGAGGCCACCTCCATCAGGGCGTCGGCCTGGGTGGTCTTGGCCACATAGCTCAGACCCAGCTCATCCAGCTGAGCGGCGCCCTGGGAGCCGTTCTCCACGGCGAAGTTCAGGCCGCTGAGGCTCTCCACCGTCTGGTAATCCTCGGCCTTGTCAGCGGGGACCACCACCACCTGGCCGTTGCGGCAGTAAGGCTCGGACACGGAGGCGCCGGCCTTCACCTCGTCGTTGATGGTCATGCCGTTCCAGATCACGTCGATGCCCTTGGTGTCCAGCTCCATCAGCTTGTTGTCCCAGTTGATCTCCAGGAACTCCACCTCCACGCCCAGGCTCTCGGCAAAGGCCTTGGCCATGTCGGCGTCGAAGCCGATCCACTCGCCGTTCTCGTCCTTATAGTCCATGGGGGCGAAGTCGGTCATACCCACAATGAGGGTGCCCTTCTCCTTCACATAGGCCATGTCGCTCTCGGCGGCGGGGGTCCCGGAGTTACCGGCGGGGCTCTCGCTGTTGCCCCCAGGGGTATTGGCGGTACCGGCGGTGCCGCCGCAGGCGGCCAGGGTAAAGGTCAGGCCCAGCGCAAGGGCCAGAGCAGTCAGTCTCCGTTTCATGTACATTCCTCCAAACCATGTATGTCGTGGTTGCTTTCGTATGTTACCACACTAAAGCATTATTGTAAAGAGGAATTTTCATTTTTCTCCCGCCGCCTCCGCCGCCCGGCAAAGTTCCGCCCCGGTGTTCACGTTCCACAGGGCCCGCTCCAGGTCCAACTCCGGCAGGTCGTCCTCCTCCAGCCAGCGGCAGTCCACCCGGTCCAGCAGGGCCTTCACCGCCCTGCGGCCCTCATTCAGGCAGGCGGTGAGGGGCTCCAGGCAGCCCCGGCGGTACAGGGCGAACAGAGGCTCCGCCTCCCCGCTCCGCCGCCGGATCACGCAGGCGTCTGCCGCCCCGGCCTCTGCCAGAATCCGGGCCGCCAGAGAAGCCCCGGCAAAGGGCAGATCCACGGCGGCCAGGAACACCGCCTCCGCCCCGGTGCGGAGAAAGGCGGCCTCCAGCCCCGCCAGAGGGCCCTGGCCCGGACGCAGATCGGCCAGCTCCCGGTAACCGGGATAGCGCCCCGGCCGGTCCACCGACACATAGACTTCGCCAAACAGGGGGGCCAGCTCCGCCGCCATCCGGTCCAGAAGGGTCCGTCCCGCCAGCATCACCCCCGCCTTGTCCCGCCCCATCCGGCGGCTCTGCCCGCCGGACAGGATCACGCCGATGGTCCCATCCATCCTTCCGCCTCCCTGCCCTTTTTCATGATTTTGTCATTGTACCAGAAAAAATTACCCCCGTCAAAAGCCGTATAGAAGCCCTTTTTCCTCCATATCCTCTCCCACAGAGCATTTCAGCATTGGAGGCGTCACACACCATGAAAAAACTGGCCGCGGCCCTGCTGGCCGCCACCCTATTGGCTCTGCCCGTCCAGGCCGCCGAGGCCGATCCGTCCGCCGCCGGCGCGCCCACCGTGGACGCGGCGGGCGCCGTGCTGATGGAAAAGGAGACGGGCACCGTTCTGTACGAGCAAAACGCCCACGACAAGCTGGAACCCGCCAGCGTTACCAAGGTCATGACCCTGCTGCTGGTGATGGAGGCCATCGACAGCGGCAGCCTGTCCAGGGACGACCTGGTCACCGTGTCCGCCTATGCCGCCTCCATGGGCGGCTCCCAGGTCTATTTAAAGGAAGGGGAGCAGATGACGGTGAACGATCTGCTTAAGGCCGTGGCGGTAGCCTCGGGCAACGACGCCTCGGTGGCCCTGGCCGAACACCTGTGCGGCAGCGAGGAGGCCTTCGTAGCCAAAATGAACGAGCGGGCCGCCCAGCTGGGCATGACGGACACCTGCTTTGTCAACTGCACCGGCCTGCCCGCGGCGGGCCATCTCACCTCCGCCTATGACATCGCCCTCATGAGCCGGGAGCTTATCCTCAACCACCCCTCCATCCGGGACTACACCACCATTTGGATGGACTCCCTCCGGGGCGGCCAGTTCCAGCTGGCCAACACCAACAAGCTCATTCGCTTCTATGAGGGGGCCACCGGCCTGAAAACCGGCTCCACCGATGCGGCGGGCTACTGCCTGTCCGCCACGGCGGAGCGGGACGGTATGGAGCTTATCGCCGTTATCCTGAAATCCCCCACCAAGGATACCCGGACGGCGGCGGCCCAGACCCTGCTCAACTACGGCTTTGCCAACTACACCCTGATGGACGTGTACCCCTCCCAGGCCCTCCCCCCGGTGGACGTGCTGCTGGGTGAGCAGGAGACCGTCCAGCCCGTCCTCTCCCAGCCCACCCGTATCCTGGTCAATCGCTCCATGGTCAATCAGGTGGAGACCCAGCTGGACCTCTGCCAGGACGTGGAGGCCCCGGTGGAGGCGGGACAGACTTTGGGCAGAATGACGGTAAGTGCCGGCGGCCAGGTCCTGGCCCAGATTCCCATTGTGGCCGACCAGGCCGTGGCCCGCCTGTCCGCCCCCGGCATTTTCCTGCGCCTGGTACGCACCCTGCTCATGGCCGGCTGAGGGCCGGAGACCGAGGCCCGCCGCGTTTTTCACGCGGCGGGCCTTGCGCGTTCTTTACAAAAGATATTGCGTATACTACTGGAAATTTTACACCCTGATTGGTAATCCGTGTCTTGACTATCTTGCCATATGGTTGTATACTTTACACAAATAAAATCCGCGTATTTTGGATTTTATTTATTACCAATGACAAGAACCCCCAGTTTACGTCATTCCAGTTATTCTGGGGGGCTGCCAACAAGGAGAGGATACCTATGGCTTCCACCAAACCCAGTATGATCCTCCATGATTTTTCGCAGGGCCACGCGGTGCGGGCCCAGGAGTTTATGGGCGCTCACCCCGCTGTGCAGGACGGGCAGGAGGGCTGGATCTTCCGGGTCTGGGCTCCCCACGCCCAATCGGTCGCCGTAATGGGCGATTTCAACGGCTGGAACGACTCCGACCACCCCATGCAGCTGCTCTCCGACGGCGTTTGGGAGGTCTTTATCCCCGGTCTGAAACAGTTTGACAGCTACAAATACGCGGTACATACCGCCTCCGGCCGGGTACTGGCCAAGGCCGACCCCTACGCCTTCCACGCCGAGACCCGTCCCGGCACCGCCTCCAAGCTCTATGATCTGGCCGGTTACGGCTGGGGAGACGGCGACTGGATGGATTATCGGAAGAGCAATCCCATTTACCAGAAGCCATTGAATATTTATGAAGTCCATCTGGGCTCCTGGCGGCGTACCGGCGAGGACGAGATGCTCTCCTACCGGGACATCGGCAAGTACCTGGTACCCTATGTGAAGGAGATGGGGTTCACCCATGTGGAGCTGCTCCCCATCACCGAGCACCCCCTGGACGCCTCCTGGGGCTATCAGTGTACCGGCTACTTTGCCGCCACCAGCCGTTTCGGCACCCCCCACGACTTCATGTGGCTGGTGGACCAGCTCCACCAGGCCGGCATCGGCGTGATTCTGGACTGGGTGCCCGCCCACTTCCCCAAGGACGCCTTCGGCCTGTACGAGTTTGACGGCGAGCCCTGCTACGAGTACGCCGACACCCGCAAGGGCGAGCACGCCGACTGGGGCACCCGGGTGTTTGACTACGCCCGCCACGAGGTCCGCTCCTTCCTCTTCTCCTCCGCCCTCTTCTGGCTGGAGCAGTTCCACATTGACGGCCTGCGGGTGGACGCGGTGGCCTCCATGCTCTACCTGGACTACGGCCGTCAGGGCGGCGAGTGGGTGCCCAATATGTTCGGCGGCCACGAGAACCTGGAGGCGGTGGACTTCATCCAGGAGCTCAACCAGCATATCTTCCAGGCCCATCCCGACGTCATGATGATCGCCGAGGAATCCACCGCCTGGCCCCGGGTGTCCCATCCGGTGGGCGAGGGCGGCCTGGAGGGCGGCCTGGGCTTCAACCTGAAATGGAACATGGGCTGGATGAACGACATCCTCCACTACATCAAGCTGGACCCCTACTTCCGGCAGTTCAACCACAAGGACATTACCTTCTCCCTGATGTACGCCTTCTCGGAGAACTTCGTGCTTCCCCTGTCCCACGACGAGGTGGTACACATGAAGGGCTCCCTCATCAACAAGATGCCGGGCACCAACGAGGAGAAGTTCGCCGGCGTGCGGGCCTTCTACACCTATATGCTCACCCATCCCGGCAAGAAGCTGCTGATGATGGGCAGCGAGTTCGGCCAGTGGAACGAGTGGCACTATGAGCACTCCCTGGACTGGCACCTGCTGGACCCGGATCAGGAGTGGGCAAAGCCCCACCGCCAGCTGCAGCAGTATTTCAAGCAGGCCAACGCCTTCTACCTGGCTCACCCCGAGCTGTGGGAGCTGGACTTCTCCTGGGAGGGCTTCGAGTGGATCGAGGCCAACGACAACCAGGCCAACACCGTGGCCTTCCTGCGGAAGGACGCCAATGGGGATGCCCTGGTCATCGTGTGCAACTTCTCCCCGGTGGACCGCACCGGCTACACCGTGGGCGTACCCGTCCCCGGCGTCTATACCGTTGTCTTTAACTCCGACGATCCCGACTTCGGCGGCAAGGGGGGCGGCGACCATGAGCCGGTCCGCAGCCGCTATGTGGAGAGCCAGGGCCGGGAGCAGTCCATTACCATCTCCCTGCCGCCCATGAGCGCTGTGATCTACAAGTGTACCCGCAAGTTCCCTGTCCGCAAGAAGAAGGCGGACAAAGAGGCCTCCGCCAAGCCCGCCGTCCGCAAGAAGGCCGCCACCCCCGCCGTCAAGGCAGAGGCCGCCAAGCCCGCGGTGCGGAAAAAGGCCGCCGCTCCGGCGGTGAAGGAGGCTGCCCCCAAGCCCGCCGTCCGCAAGAAAGCCGCCGCCCCCGCCGTCAAAGCGGAGGCTGCCAAGCCCGCGGTACGGAAAAAGAAGGAAAAGTGACCCCTCTCCGGACGGCCGGAGTTTATCAGTTTGTTCCAGTTCAAACTCTGAGGTGATAGAATGAAAAAGGAATGTGTCGCCATGTTGCTGGCCGGCGGTCAAGGCAGTCGCCTGCACGCCCTCACCAGCCACGTGGCCAAGCCCGCAGTCCCCTTCGGCGGTAAGTACCGCATCATCGACTTCCCCCTGTCCAACTGCATCAACTCCGGTATTGACACCGTGGGCGTGCTGACCCAGTACCGCCCCATGGAGCTCAATGCCTACATCGGCAACGGCGAGCCCTGGGATCTGGACCGCTCCTACGGCGGCGTCCATATCCTGCCCCCCTATATGCGGGAGGGTGAGAAGGGCACCTGGTACAAGGGTACCGCCAACGCCATCTACCAGAACATCAACTTCCTGGATACCTACAATCCGGATTATGTGCTCATCCTGTCGGGCGACCACGTCTACAAGATGGATTATGCCGATATGCTCCGCCGCCACAAGGAGGCCAAGGCCGCCTGCACCATCTCCGTGCTGGAGGTCCCCATGGCGGAGGCTCCCCGCTTCGGCATCATGAACGTCAACGAGAACGACGATATCTATGAGTTCGAGGAGAAGCCCAAGAAGCCCAAGAGCAACCTGGCCTCCATGGGCATCTACATCTTCACCTGGAAGAAGCTGCGGGAGTACCTCATCGCCGACGAGGAGGACGAGAAGAGCTCCAACGACTTCGGCAAGAACATCATCCCCGCCATGCTGGACGCCGGCGAGAAGATGACCGCCTACCGCTTTAAGGGCTACTGGAAGGACGTGGGCACCATTGACTCCCTGTGGGACGCCAACATGGATATGCTCTCTCCCGACAACGGCATCGACCTGTACGACAACGAGTGGCCCATCTTTGCCCGCACCCCCACCAAGCCCCCTCATTTCATGGGCAAGAACGCCAAGGTGGACCACTCCATGGTCACCGGCGGCTGCGAGGTATACGGCACCGTGGAGAACTCCGTCCTGTTCCACTCCGTCATCGTGGAGGAGGGCGCCGTGGTGCGCTACTCCATCCTGATGCCCGGCACCGTGGTCAAGGCGGGCGCCGTGGTGGAGTATTCCATCATCGCGGAGAACAGCGTCATCGGCGAGCGGGCCCGGGTGGGCACCTCCCCCGACGGCACTGACGACTGGGGCGTGGCCGTGGTGGCCCAGAATCTGACCGTGGGCCCCGACGCCGTGGTCTCTCCCAAGGCCATGATTACTCGTAACGTGAAAGGAGGTGGGGTGAAATGATGAACAAACTGCACGGCATCATCTTCTCCTACCTTTCCAACCCCGACCTGCGGGAGCTGACCCAGAACCGCAACACCTGCTCCATCCCCTACGGCGGCCGGTACCGGGTCATCGACTTCATGCTCTCCAACATGGTCAACGCCGGTATCTCCGACGTGGGCATGATCGTGGACGCCAACTATCAGTCCCTGCTGGACCATGTGGGCTCCGGCAAGGACTGGGACCTGTCCCGCAAGCACGGCGGCCTGCGCATCCTGCCCCCCTTCAGCTACTCCGGCAGACGTGAGGGGATGTACCGGGGCCGCATGGACGCCCTGGCGGGCATCCGCTCCTACCTCCAGAACATCCGGCAGGACCATGTGGTGCTGGCCGGCGGCGACCTGGCGGTGAGCCTCCCCCTGCGGGACATCTTTGAGGCCCACATCCGCAACGACGCCGACATCACCGCCGTGTGTACCGGCCATCCCAAGGGCGATCCCAAGGGCTGCGACTACTTCACCATCGGCGCCGGCGGGCGGATCACCGATGTGTCGGTCCATCCCCCCATCGCTCAGGGCTGCGAGTCCCTGGAGGTGTACGTCCTCTCCAAGGAGCTGCTGCTCTCTCTGGTGGACCACTGCGCCGCCCACAACATCCACTCCTTCAGCATCGGCGTGCTCCAGGCCATGGTGGGCCAGCTGAAGATCGTCCCCTATGTGTTTGACGGCTATGCCGCCCGGCTGCAGTCGGTGGCGGGCTACTTCGCCCGCAGCATGGAGCTGCTGGACCCCACCGTCCGGGAGGAGCTCTTCGTGCCCGACCGCCCCGTCCGCACCAAGGACCGCTCCGATCCCTCCACCTACTACGGACCCGACTCCCGCTCCTACAACTCTCTGGTGGCCGACGGCTGCATCATCGAGGGTGAGGTGGAGAACTCCATCCTCTTCCGGGGCGTCCGGGTGGAGAAGGGCGCCAAGGTGTCCGGCTGCGTGCTGATGCAGGGCACCACCATCCAGGCCGGCGCGGTGCTCAAGTACGCCATCACCGACAAGAATGTCCGGGTCAACCCGGGCCGGATGCTGATGGGCCACAGCACCTATCCCCTGGCCATCGCCAAAAACGAGATCGTCTGACCTGTGCGCGGGGAGGCGGCGGCAGAACGCCGCTGCCTCCCCTTCCTGCCGCCTCTCCGGCAGGCGTCCCGCACCCCAGTTAAATTTATGGTTGGAGGTAATGTATGAATATCCTGTTTGCCGCTTCCGAGTGCGCTCCTTTCATCAAAACCGGCGGACTGGCCGACGTGGCCGGCGCTCTCCCCAAGGCCCTGGCCAAGGACGGCCACGACGTCCGTGTGATCCTGCCCCTGTATGAGGGGATCGGCGAGGAATGGCGCAGCCAGATGACCTTTTTGCAGTGCTTCCACGTTACCGTGGCCTGGCGTACCCCCTACTGCGGTATCTTTGAGCTGAAGCGGGACGGCGTCACCTACTGGTTCGTGGACAACGAGTATTACTTCAAGCGCGCCTCCATCTACGGCCACTACGACGACGGCGAGCGCTTCGCCTACTTCTCCCGGGCGGTGGTGGAGTCCATGGGCTGGCTCAACTGGCACCCCGATGTGCTCCACTGCAACGACTGGCAGACCGCCCTGGTGCCCATCTACCTGCTGGAGGAGCGCCACCGCATCCCCCAGCTGTGCGACACCAAGAGCGTGTTCACCATCCACAACATCGAATATCAGGGCCGCTACGGCAGCCAGACCCTGAAGGACCTGTTCGGCCTGAACGACGGCTACTTCAATGAGCATATGCTGGCCTATCACGGGGACGTGAACCTGATGAAGGGGGCCATCTACGCCGCCGACTATGTCACCACCGTGTCTCCTACTTATGCCGACGAGCTGCAATACAGCTTCTACGCCCACGGCCTGGAGGGGGTCATTGCCGACAACCGCCACAAGCTGCGGGGCATCCTCAACGGCATCGACACCGAGGTGTACGATCCCTGGCAGGACAAGGGCCTGACCAAGCAGTTCTCCATCAAGCAGATGGGCGGCAAGAAAAACTGCAAGGCCGCCCTCCAGCAGATGTCCGGCCTGCGGGAAAATCCCGACACCCCCATCATTGCCTGCGTCTCCCGTCTGGTGAAGCACAAGGGCTTTGACCTGGTCACCGCCGCCATCCACGACATCATGGGCATGGACGCGCAGATGATCGTGCTGGGCACCGGCGACTGGAACTTTGAGGAGGCTTTCCGTCAGGCTCAGAACCAGTACCCCGGCCGCTTCGCCGCCCACATCATGTACTCCCCCAACCTGTCCACCGCCATCTACGGCGGCGCCGACATCTTCCTCATGCCCTCCATCTCCGAGCCCTGCGGCCTGAGCCAGATGATCGCCATGCGCTACGGCACCATCCCCGTGGTCCGGGAGACCGGCGGCCTGCGGGACTCCGTCATCCCCTACAATAAGTTCACCGGCGAGGGCACCGGCTTCTCCTTTGCCAACATCAACGCCCACGAGATGACCGGTGTGCTTGCCGACGCGGTAAACCTTTATCACAACGACCAGAATGCCTGGAAGGGCCTCCAGAAGAACGCCATGTCCGCCGATTTCTCCTGGACCCGCTCGGCCGCCGCCTATCAGGAGATCTACGGCTGGGTCACCGGGAAGTAATGGGAAGGTTTTCCTTCTCTTGACAAATGGAATAATGTTGTGATAAAATTCCGCTCCGCAGGGGGATTTTCCCTGCGGAGCGCTTATTATGTTGCTATCCTAAACTGTATAGGAGATGTCTGCATTGCATAAATACACCAAAAAAGAGCTGATGACCCTCATTACCGGCAAATTGCGCCGCAATTTTGGCCGTGACGTGGAGGAGGCCACCAGCCTTCATATGTTCAAGGCCTGCGCCATGGTGCTGCGGGATATCATTTCCGAGCGTCAGATGAAGTCCGAGGACAAGGTGATCGCGGAGCATCAGCGCCAGGTCCACTATCTGTCCCTGGAGTTCCTTATGGGCCGCTCCCTGATGAAGAACGCCTACAACCTGGGCGTGCTGGAGCCTCTGAAGGAGGCCATCGAGGGGCTGGGCTTCTCCGCCCCCGACCTGTTCGAGACCGAGCCCGACGCCGGTCTGGGCAACGGCGGCCTGGGCCGTCTGGCCGCCTGCTACCTGGACTCCATGACCACCCTGGACATCCCCGCCACCGGCTACTCCATCTGCTATGAGCTGGGTATCTTCAAGCAGAAGATCGTGGACGGCCAGCAGGTGGAGCTGCCCGACAACTGGCTGGGTCTGGGCGACGCCTGGCTCATCCCCAAGATGGATGAGGTGGAAGAGGTCCGCTTCGGCGGCAAGGTGGAGGACGAGTGGGATGAACTGGGCCACCACCGCATCAAGCACACCGGCTACGACACCGTACTGGCCGTGCCCAGGGATATGGAGATCTCCGGCTACAACACCGAGCACGCCAACCTGCTCCGTCTGTGGGACGCCAAGAGCCCCACGCCGGTGGATATGCACCTGTTCTCCTCCGGCCAGTATCTGAAGGCCGTGGAGCAGCGGGCCATGGCGGAGTCCATCTCCAAGGTGCTCTACCCCGAGGACAACCACTACGAGGGCAAGTCCCTGCGCCTCAAGCAGCAGTATTTCTTCGTGTCCGCCACCGTCCAGTCCATCGTGCGCAAGCACCGGGCCGAGTACGGCACCCTGCGCAACTTCCACCAGAAGCACGTCATTCAGATCAACGACACCCACCCCACCCTGGCCATTCCCGAGCTGATGCGGATTCTGCTGGACGAGGAGGGCTACGGCTGGGATGAGGCCTGGTATATCGTCACCCACACCATCGCCTACACCAACCACACCGTGCTGGCCGAGGCCCTGGAGCGCTGGCCCCAGCAGCTCATCGAGACCCTGCTGCCCCGGATCTGGCAGATCCTCATTGAGATCTCCAGCCGCTACCAGAAGGTGCTCACCGACTACTTCCACGGCGACCTGTCCAAGGTGGCTCCCATGGCCATCATCTGGGGCGGCGAGGTGCGCATGGCCAACCTGTGCGTGTGCGCCTGCTTCAAGATCAACGGCGTGTCCGCCCTCCACTCCGACATCCTGAAGAAGGATGTGTTCCACGACGCCTATCAGCGCACCCCCGATAAGTTCACCAACGTGACCAACGGCATCGATCACCGCCGCTGGCTGGGCGAGTGCAACCCCCGCCTGGATGAGCTGATTCGGGACTGCTGCGGCAGCGACAAGTACCTGCTCCAGCCCGACGCTCTGAAGGAGCTGGAGAAGTTCCAGAACGACGCCGGCGTGCTCTCCCGCCTGGGCGAGATCAAGAGCGCCAACAAGAAGGCCTTTGCCACCTGGGTGGCCCGGGAACACGGCATCTTCCTCAACACCGACGCCATGTTCGACGTACAGGTGAAGCGGCTCCACGAGTACAAGCGCCAGCTGCTCAACGTGCTGCACATCATCTACCTGTACCAGCGGATGAAGAACGACTCCCACTTCGACTTCACCCCCCGCACCTACCTGTTCGGCGCCAAGGCGGCCCCCGGCTACGCCGTGGCCAAGCGGATCATCCGTCTCATCAACTCCGTGGCCGACATGATCGCCAAGGACCCCATCTGCAAGGACCGGCTCCAGGTGGTGTTCCTGGAGAACTACCGGGTGAGCCTGGCCGAGAAGCTGATGCCCGCCTCCGAGCTCTCCGAGCAGATCTCCACCGCCGGCAAGGAGGCCAGCGGCACCGGCAACATGAAGTTTATGATCAACGGCGCGGTGACCATCGGCACCCTGGACGGCGCCAACGTGGAGATGCACCAGGTGCTGGGCGACGAGAACATCTTCCTCTTCGGCCTGAAGGCCCA
This sequence comes from Candidatus Flavonifractor intestinigallinarum, assembly GCA_019119165.1. GTDB lineage: Bacteria > Bacillota > Clostridia > Oscillospirales > Oscillospiraceae > Flavonifractor > Flavonifractor intestinigallinarum. The sequence goes on from DWXO01000025.1 coordinate 14,241, forward strand.
CGAGGTTGCCGAGCTCAAGCACAACGGCTACAAGTCCTATGAGTACTATATCCACAACAACGACCTGCGGTCTGTGGTGGAGCAGCTCAACCTGGGCTTTGACGACGGCATCAACTACGACGACATCGCCCGCCGGCTGCTGTTCGGCGACGGCGGCCCCGCCGACGAGTACCTGCTGCTGGCCGACTTCGAGAGCTACCGGGACGCCCATGCCCGGGCCGGTCAGGCCTATCAGGACCCCAAGCGGTGGAACAAGATGTCTCTCATGAACATCGCCCGCTCCGGCATCTTTGCCGCCGACCGTTCCATCCGGGACTACGCCAAGGATATCTGGAACGTTCCCGTCCGGGAGATCAAGTAAATCACCTGCGATTCCGCGGGCGGCCAAAAGGCCGCCCGCTTTTTTTACCCGGATGCAATCATTCGGCCCGCCGCCGCGCTTTCTAGGCAGAAGGACAAGAAGGGAGTGAACGCAATGCCCACCCTCAATGGCAATTCTCTCTCCTGTGAGGAGATCCTGGACCGCTACGGCCCGCTGATCTACCGCATGGCCATCCAGGGCACCGGCAGCGTGGCCGACGGGGAGGACGTGGCCCAGGAGGTCTTTGTGAGCCTCATCCAGTGCGATCCCCGCTTTGCCGATGAGGCCCACCTAAAGGCCTGGCTCATCCGGGCCACCGCCAACCGCTGCAAAAGCTGGGGGCGCTCCCCCTGGCACAGGCGCACCGTTCCCCTGGAGGAGGCCCGTCAGGCCGCCCCGCCGCCGGAGGCCGGCGGCACCTGGGAGGCGGTGGCCGCCTTACCCCCCAAATACCGCTGGCCGGTATACCTCCACTACATCGAGGGCTATACCGCCGCCGAAATCGCCCAACTGCTGGGCTGTCCCCGGAACACGGTGCTCTCCCGGCTGAGCCGGGCCAGAGCCAAGCTGAAAGACGCGCTGAAGGAGGAATGGGCATGAACAGCAAAGATTACCGCAGCATACTGGGCGGCGTGACCCCCTCCCCCGCCTGGCGGGAGCGCACCCTAGCCGCCATGGAGCAGGCTCAGGGCCAAAAGCGGCCCTCCCGTAAGCCCCTGGCCATCGCCGCCACGGCGGCGGCCCTGGCTGTAGCCGTCACCGGCGGGGTATGGCTGTCCGGCCGGACCGAAGTGGACCCCGACGGCCCCGGCACCGCCCGCACACCGGAGCCGGTGGTCACGCCTACCCCTACCATTAATCCCGAATGGATCTATTTTGAAAGTTTTTCCATTGTCACCGATTCCAGCCAGCTCATGGGCAATAATCCCACCGCCGGGCGGCTGGAGGAGCTGACCGAGCTGCCCGTTTATGAGAATCCCATCCCCACGGAGGATCAGCAGCGCGTTCTGCTGAATCATCTGGCGGAGGAACTGGGCTATACCATCGCCGAGACCGATTGGTCCCCCAGCGACGGTGAGGAAACCATGGGCCGGGAGCCTATCCTGGAGGCAGAATGTACCGACGGCACTCAGCTGCGGCTAAGGGGCGTGTACAGCCTGCAAATTTATGATTCTCCCGACCTGGCCGCCGTGACCGAGACCGTCCGCAGCTATCTCATCTACAACGACATGACGCCAGAGGAGATGCTCTCCTCCTCCAACATACCCCCCCAGACCAGTCAGGAGACCCTGGAGGACTATGCCTATACCGGAGAATCCATGCCCACCCAGGCCACCTTCCTGCTGGACCCGGACGCCACCCTGGAGGAGCAGATCTACTCTTACAGTTTTCAGCGCATGGAAGTGCGGAACAATTCTCTGACCCTCTACCTCCAGCCAGGTAAGAGCGTTGGCACCTTCCCCCTCCGCTCCCCAGACGAGGCTCTGGCCTGCTTCCGCTCCTGGGACTACTGGGGCAGCTGCTATACCTACTACCCTGAGAGTGCCCAGATCATCCTTATTTCCCTGGAGTATGATATCAGTGTGGGGCAACCCTACTTCCAGCCCGTGTACCGCATCCTCTACACACAGGATTACTGGGATGAGGTGGCTGCCCACCAGATGTTTGACGGGGTGGATACCTCCCCCTTTACCGGGGCTGGCATTGCCTACGTCCCCGCCATTGACCCGAAGTACCAGGACGAGGTACCCTACCGGCGGTACTTCAACGACGGTTTGGCTTACATGGGGCCGGAGGAATGGGAGTAAATCAAGTACCCTTTTTGACAGAAAATCGTCAGAAAGATGTAACCCCCCTGTTACCCATCCCGCCAATCCCTCTGCTATACTGGAGCCAAAGGAGGGATGTACCATGGCGGAAGATTATGCCCGCACACTCAAACGCAGGACGCTGGTCGCCCTGATCGCCACACTGATTTCTCTGGTCCTGTTGGGGGCCGCCGTGTTCTGGCTGTGGTGCAGTCTGTTCGGTCCTCCCCAGTTCATGCGCAAGGACAACCCGTCTCTCACCCCCCAGAGCGCCCAGGCCCAGCTGGACGCCGGGGCCACCGTCTACTGGCAGGACACCGCCTATGAGGTGCCGCCCCACTCCGGCTTGGACCAGCTGCTTCACACCGACCAGTGGACCTCCACCTCCGCCTTTCAGGCGGAGGACGCCGATCTGGTGATTCACTTTGGGGAGCTCTACGAGCTCTCCCTCTGGTCGGACGGCAAGGCCGCCTTCTATGACGGCTACTCCGGCCACAGCACCAAAAGTTACGCCTATTATGCCACCTCCACCGGGGTGGTACAGGATCTGATAGCCTCCCTCACCGCCCTTGTCCCGGCATAATGAGCAAATAGAAAAACGCAGGCTGCGCAATGCGCAGCCTGCGTTTTTTTGTGATGGCAGTTATTCAGCCTTCTTGAACATCTCCTTGTCCACGCCGCACAGGGGGCAGGACCAGGAGGAGGGCACCTGCTCCCAGGGGGTGCCGGGGGCCACGCCGTGGGCGGGATCGCCCTCGGCGGGATCATAGATGTAGCCGCACAGGGAGCACACCCACTTGCCGCACTCGGTCTTGGGGGCGTCCACCGGCACGGTACACAGGGCGGCCACGGACTTGGCATACTCGGCCATAGCGTCCAGGTCGGCCTGGGTGGGGGTGAAGAGCACTCGGAAGGGGGCCTCGGGGGCGGCGTAGCGCAGGCCCTTCAGGAAGGTGTGGAGCATAGGGGCGGCCTCGCCGCTCCAGCCGTAGGCGCCGAAGGCACCGGCGGCCTTGCCCTTCAGGTTGATGGGATCGATGGAGGTGAGCACGTCCCACACCGCCTTGGGGGCGGCCCGGTTGATGGTGGGAGAGCCCACCAGCAGCACATCGGCCTCATGGGCCAGCTTGACGCACTCGGCATAGGGCACCACGGTAACGTCGGCGGTGGTGACGGCGTAGCCCTCATCCTCCAGGGCCTTGGCGGCGGCTTCCGCCAGGGTGCGGGTGCAGCCGTAGGCGGAGGCGTACACCACAAAGGCGGTGCGCTGGGTCTTGGGGGCGGGGGTGCTCCAGGTGCGGTAGCACTCCTTGGCCTTAGAGATAGTCTCGGTCAGGCAGGGGCCGTGGCTGGGGCACACCAGCTCCACGTCGGCGGGCATCTTGTCCAGGCCGGCCAGCACGCTGGGCTTGAAGGGGCCGAAGATACCGGCGTAGTAATAGGCAAACTCGCCCTCATAGGCGGCCTTGGCGTGGATGTTCTTATCCAGCATGGTGGGCTCGCAGAAGTGGGCGCCCAGGAAGTCGCAGGTAAAGAGGGTCTTGTTCTTGCTGTCCCAGGTGAACATGGAGTCGGCCCAGTGGAGCATGGGGGCGGGGATAAACTCCAGCACCCGGTCGCCCAGGTCCAGGGTGTCCCCGGCGGCCACGGTGCGGCAGGGCAGATCCAGGTTGGTGATGTCCTGCAGGTGCTTTTTGCCCGCCTTGGTGGCAATGATCTCCAGCTTGGGGCAGATCGCCATCAGCTTGGCCACGCTGCCCGAGTGGTCGGGCTCGTTGTGGTTCATGATGAGGTAATCCACATCCTCCAGAGGAATGACCTGGCGGATGTTGTCCAGATACTCGTCAAAATAGTCGGTATGTACCGTCTCAATGAGGACGTTCTTCTCTCCCGTCAGCAGGTAGGCATTGTAGGAGGTACCATACTTGGATTCCATTACGATGTCAAAAATCCGCAGGGACGGATTGAGGACGCCCACGGACCAGATGTTTTCACGCAGCTTGATGGCGCTCATGGTGGTTCCTTCCTTTCTTATTGTCGAAAATTATTTCCTAGCAGGTCACAGTATATTATTCCATTCCCTCTTTGTCAAGCGGTATGGGATAAACTGTCACGTCTGTTTTCCGGCAGCGCCGCCGCCTTGACTTTCCTTCTGTATAAGGATACAATGGAAAATTGTGAAACCGCACTTTTTTTGTCTGAGGTGACTGTTCATGTCCATCTATCTCGATAACGCCGCCACCACGCCGGTGTGCCCCCAGGCGGCCAAAGCGGCCTATGAGGCCATGACGGAGGGCTACGGCAATCCCTCCTCCGGCTACGCCATCGGCCAGGCCGCCGCCGCCAAAGTAAAGGAGTACCGTGCCGTGGTAGCAGACAGACTGGGCTGCCTGCCGGAGGAGCTGACCTTCACCTCCTGCGGCACCGAGGGGGACAACTGGGCCATCCGGGCCGCCGTGGAGCATGGAAAGCGGACGGGCAAGCATATCATCACCACCGCCATCGAGCACTCCGCCGTGCTGGAGCCCCTCCGCGCCCTGGCCGCTCAGGGCTATGAGGTCACCCATTTAAAGCCGGACAAATCCGGCCATGTATCCGCCCAGGCGCTGGCCGACGCCCTGCGGCCCGACACGGTGCTGGTGTCCATGATGCTGGTAAATAACGAGCTGGGCACCCTCCAGCCGGTGGCGGAGGCGGCCCGGGCCATCAAAGCCGCCCACTGTCCCTCGCTGCTCCACTGCGACGCGGTGCAGGCCTTTTTGAAGGTCCCCTTCACCCCCAAAGAGCTGGGGGTGGACCTGCTCACCATCAGCGGCCACAAGATCCGGGCGCCCAAGGGCATCGGGGCCCAGTATATCCGCAAGGGTTTGGATGTGAAACCCCTGCTGCTGGGGGGCGGCCAGGAAAACGGCCTGCGCTCGGGCACCGAGCCCACCGCCCAGCTGGCCGCCCTGGCCGCCGCCTGTGAGGCCTGGGACACCAACGCCCCCGCTCGCATGGCGGCGGTAAAGGCCCACGCTCTCACCGCCCTCTCCGCCGTCCCCGGTCTGGAGATGATCAGCCCCGGCGACGCCCCCCACATCTGCGCCATTTCTCTGCCCGGCTATCCCAGCGAAATGCTGGTACGGGATCTGTCCGACCGGGGGATCTACGTCTCCTCCGGCTCCGCCTGCCACAAGGGCAAGCCCAGCCACGTCTTTGCCGCCCTGGGCCTGCCCAAGCGCACCCTGATGGGGGTGCTGCGTATCTCCTTCTCCCCCGACAGCACCTGTGAGGAGGCCGACGCTCTGGCCGCCGCCCTCACAGAGATCACACAGACTCGGATCGCAATGAGGTGAGGATTTGTTTGCCTACATGAACCGGGGCCGTACCTTCTACCGCAATGTGGTAGCATTGGCCCTGCC
>DWXO01000026.1 GCA_019119165.1 Candidatus Flavonifractor intestinigallinarum
GCCGGAGACGTTGGAGCTGCTCCAGGCGGCGATCTCGCTGTCCCCGTGTTCACCGATGATGAAGGCGTGGACACTGCGGCTGTCCACATGGAGGTGCTGGCCCAGCTGGTACTTGAGCCGGGCGGTATCCAGCACGGTACCAGAGCCAATCACACGGTGCTCCGGCAAACCGCTGAGCTTGAGGGCGGCATAGGTCAGGATGTCCACCGGATTGGAGACAATGAGCAGAATACCCTGAAAATCCCGCTTGGCAATCTCGGGGATAATGCTCTTGAAGATGGCCACGTTCTTGTGGACCAGATCCAGCCGGGTCTCGTTGGGCTTCTGGTTGGCCCCCGCCGTCACAATGACCACGGCGGCGTCCGCCACGTCGTCATAGGTTCCGGCATAGATCTTCATAGCCCCGGCAAAGGGAATGCCGTGGGCGATGTCCTTGGCCTCGCCGTCGGCCTTGTCAAAGTTCACGTCCAGCAGCACCAGCTCGGAAAACAGATGGCTCTGCATCAGGGCGAAGGCGGTGGCGGAGCCTACAAAACCGCAGCCGATGACAGCCGCCTTGCGGGGATTTACGATGGTCTTTTTCATACAATACACCTCTCATGGTTCCGCGGCTCAGTCGCGGCCTTTTGTTTAACTAAATCATATATGATTTTAGCGATTTTGTCCGTTGCAGCTGCAACGAAACTGCGATTTTCTTTGGGCGGCGGAGCCCATTGGGGCCTCCCCCGCCTTAAGATTTGTAAAGGAGCCTCTTTTTTCGAAGGCCGGACTTTTCCAACCGGTCCTTCTCTGTTACAATGGGAGCACCAAACAGCACAAGGAGGCGCTGCCCATGACACCTGTAATCCTTATTGCCGAGGACGACGCGGACATCCGGGACCTGCTACGGCTCTACCTGGAGGGGGAGGGCTTCCGGGTTCTGGAGGCGGACGACGGCGGCAAGGCGCTAGAGCTGGCCCGGGCCCACAGCCCCGACATGGCCATTCTGGACATCATGATGCCCGGCCTCAACGGCTTCGAGCTGACCCGTGCCCTGCGCCAGTACAGCCAGCTGCCCATTTTGATTCTGTCGGCCAAAAGCCAGGACAACGACAAGATCCTGGGCCTCAATCTGGGGGCGGACGACTACATTGCCAAGCCCTTCAACCCGGTGGAGATCGTGGCCCGGGTGAAGGCCCAGCTGCGCCGGGCTGGCCGGACGGGCCAGGACGTGCTCACCGTCCGGGATCTGGCGCTGGATACCGTCACCTGCCAGCTGACCAAGCGGGGGGTCCCTGTGGCCCTCACCCCCATGGAGTATAAGATCCTGGCCCTGTTCATGCGCTCCCCCGGCCGGATCTTTACCAAGATCCAGCTGTATGAGGGGGCGGTGGGCCCCTATTTTGAGGGGGACGACAACACCATGATGGTCCACATCTCCAAGCTGCGGGACAAGCTGGAGGACGACCCGAAGGACCCCCGCTATATCATTACCGTGAGAGGATTGGGGTATAAGCTTGAAAAGTAAACCGGTTCCCGGCAGCCTGTTCTCGCTGCTGGTACGCAATTACCTGCTGTTCACCCTCACGCTGCTGGTCATTGCCGGGGGGATCTTCCGCCTGTGGGACAAACAGCTGGAGCGGCTCTACCAGCCGCCCGACTGGGCCGGACTGATGACCGACGGCGGGCTGGCCTCCGGCGATTACCAGCGCCTGGCCCGTTATACCGGCGACACCGGCAGTTCCTTTGCCGTCTACGACGGGGAGGGACTGCTGATCTACGCCTCCGGCAGCGGATTTGACCCGGTCTGTACCCCCGACGAACTATCCTGCGTCCAGCCCTGGGACGCCGATACCGCTGTCACCACCTTCACCCAGTCCAACGGGGACAAGGGTTCCCGCTATCTGGTGATCCGCCAGTCCATGGCCGACGGCTCGGTGGATACCATGGTGCTGAATTCCTCTTATGAGGTCATATTCGGCGGTCTGGAGGAGGGCAAAACCGTCTATACCCCCCAGGAATTTCTCTATCTCTCCGGCAAACGGTTTCCCGACGCCTTTCTCACCCGGGGGAGCTTTGTCAGCCGGGAGGGCGACCCCATGACCGTGCTGCTGCGGGAGGCCATGATCAGCGACGCCGACTATATGAAGCGCTACCAGGAGTCCTGGAAGGTGTGGCTGCTCTTCATCCCCCTGTTCCTGCTCAGCGCGGGGCTGTTCATCTGGTGGCTGAGCCGCCGGATCGGCCGTCCCCTGCGCAGGCTCAACGACGCGGTGGTCTCCCAGTCCGAGGGCCGGATGGTCCGGGTGGGGGACTGCGGCGGTACCCGTGAGATCCGGCGCATCGGGGAGAGCTTCGACCGCTTCTCCGACCGGCTGGCGGAGAGCGAGGCGGAGCGGCAGCGGCTGGACCAGGGCAGGCAGAAGCTGATCGCCGACATCTCCCACGACCTCAAGACCCCCATCACCGTCATTGCCGGCTATATCGACGCCATCTGCGACGGCAAGGTGCCCCCCGAGGAGCAGGAGCGTTATCTCCGGGCCATTCAGGGCAAGGCGGCCGCCCTCACCGAGCTGGTGGATGCCTTCCACGAATACAGTAAGGTGGAACACCCTGAGTTCGTGCTCCACACCCAGCCCACCGACCTGTGCGAGTTTCTGCGGGCCTACCTGGCGGACAAATATGACGAGATCGATCTGGCGGGCTTCGGGCTGGACATCAACCTGCCCGACCGGGCCCTGCGCTGCCAGTTGGATCCCCTGCAGTTCCGCCGGGTGCTGGACAACCTCCTTTCCAACGCCCTGCGGCACAACCGGCTGGGCACCATGCTCTTCTTCCGGCTGACCGAGACCGAGGGCAAGGCTCTGCTCACCGTGGCGGACAACGGCGCAGGGATTCCCCCGCAGCGGATGAAATCTATTTTTGAGCCCTTTGTGGTGGGCAGCGACGCCCGCTCGGGCCAGGGAAGCGGCCTGGGCCTGTCCATCACCCGCCGCATCATGGAGCTGCACGGCGGCTCCATCGCCCTCTCCCCCCGCCCGGCCGCCGGGAAGGGCACCGAATTTCTTCTCACCCTCCCCCTGTGGCAGCCGCCTTCCTCTCTATCATTTTGACGCTCCGGACTTTTTCAGTCCGGAGCGTCTTTTTTCTTTCTTCCGCCTTTACAAATCTTAAACAAACCCAAACGGGAGATAAAGGGTACCCTGATATACTGCTCTCCAGAAAGGGGGCAACACCTATGAATGGGCCTGACCTGCGCAGCCGCCCCATTATTGAAGTGAAAAACGTCCGCAAGGAGTACCCCATCGGCGACGAAACGGTGGTGGCGCTCAAGCGCATCAATCTAAGCGTGTCCCGGGGGGAGATCTGCTGTATCTTCGGCACCTCCGGCTCGGGCAAAAGTACCCTGCTCAACCAGCTGGCGGGCATGGAGAAGCCCACCCGGGGGGAGGTCCTCATTGGCGGGGTGCCCATCTCCCGGCTGAACGAGAACCAGCTGGCCGCCTTCCGGCAGCAGCACCTGGGCTTTGTGTTTCAATCTTATAATCTGCTGCCCAACCTGACCGCCACGGAAAACGTGGCCCTCCCCCTGATGTTCCGGGGGGTACCCAAGGCCCAGCGGGAGGCCGCCGCCCGCAAGCTGCTCACCCGTGTGGGGCTGGCCCACCGGCTGGACCACTTTCCCCGGCAGATGTCGGGCGGCCAGCAGCAGCGGGCGGGCATTGCCCGGGCCTTTATCGCCCGGCCCGATGTGGTCTTTGCCGACGAGCCCACCGGCAACCTGGACTCCAAAACCACGGTGGAGATCATGGATATGATCTGTACCTTTGCCCGGGACTACCACCAAACCATCATTCTGGTCACCCACGACCCGGAAATGGCCGCCTATGCCAGCCGGATCGTCAAGCTCATCGACGGCGAGATCGTCAGCAACCAAGTCAATCCAAAGGAGAGATTACCCCATGAAGCATAAAATATTCCGCACCGGCGTTTCTCTGCTCCTGCTGCTGGCCATGCTGGCGGCGGCGCTGCCGGCGGTCTTTGCCGCCGAGGGAGGCAGCAACCTGTACATCACCGGCTACACCGTCACCGACGCCTCAGGCCGCACGGTGGGCAGCATTAACAAGGGCAGCACGGTCAATATCACCGTGTCCGTCAAGGATACCGGCGACGGCACCGGCTCCGGCGATCCCACAGCCCTGGACATCACCAAGCTGGAGGACAGCTTCACCGGCGGCTCCCTCTCGGTGGAAAAGACCTCCTCTGACTCCGCCCCCCTGGTCTATGCCGTCCGGCTTACCGGCCTGACCTACAAGGGGGTGGGCCAGAGCCTGAAGCTCCAGGTGGGCACCGCCGGCGACGCCGGCTCCTATCAGACCCTGGAACTCACCATCACCGAAGCCGTGGTGTACGAGGCTCCCACGCCCGCCCCCGACACCCCCTTCACCCCCGAGCCCGGTCCCGCTCCCATGGTGCTCATCTCCCGCAGCGACCTGGATAAGCCCCTTGAATCCGGGCAGGAGGTCAAGCTGAAGGTCACCTTCCAGAACCTGAGCAACACCAAGCTGAAATCCCCTGTGGTCACCTTTACCCCCTCCGACGGCCTGCTGCTGGATGGCGGTACCTCCTCCTTCCCCCTGGCCGACATCCCCGGGAAAAAGAGCGTCAGCCTGGAGATCACCGTCAAAGGCGCCAGCGCCATTCCCTCCCCTGCCCAGTCCCTGGGGGTGGAGCTGAAATTCAACTACTACAACAACGTCTCCAATGTCCAGGGCAGCATTACTGACAAGATCTCCATTCCTGCCATCGGCCGGGAGAGCGTACCTCAGCCGGTGGTCCTGGTCACCCGCTCCACCCTGCCCCACCCTCTGGCCGTGGATGAGACCGCCACCGTCACTCTCCGCTTCCAGAACACCAGCTCCACCCCCCTGGTCAAGCCGGTGGTGGCTGTAACCCCCTCCGAGTCCCTGATGATCCTCAACGACGCCGCCACCTTCCTGCTGCCCGACATCCAGCCGGGCAAGACCGCCACCGTGGACGTGCAAATCCAGGTGGCCCGTGGCAACAGCAGTACCAGCCAGACCCTGAGCACCGAGCTGAAATACGGCTACGACAACGGCGGTATGATGACCCAGGCCTCGGTGTCCGACAAGGTGGTGGTGCCCACCCTGGCCAAGGAGGCCGTACCCCAGCCGGTGGTGCTGGTCACCCGCTCGGCCACCGGCAAGCCCATCTCCGCCGGCGAGACCCTGCCGGTCACCCTCACCTTCCAGAACGCCGGCACCACCGCCCTGGTCAAGCCGGTGGTCTCGGTCACCACCTCCGAGTCTCTCATCCTGATGGACCCCACCTCCACCTTCCTGCTGCCCGACCTGGCGCCGGGAAAGAGCACCTCCATCTCCGTGAAGGTACAGGCCACCAAGGAGCTCTCCTCCACCAACCAGTCCCTGAACACCGAGCTGAAGTACCTGTATGACAACGGCGAGGCCATGACCCAGGCCACCTCCTCCGACAAGGTGAACATCGCCGCCAACGCCTCCTCCAAGTCGGATGCCTCCGTGCCCAACGTGGTGGTGCGCAGCTACTCCTACGGCGAGAGCTCCGTGCCCTCGGGCAGCGCCTTCCCTCTGAGCTTCACCTTTGAAAACACCGGCGCCGTGCCCATCTCCAACGTGGTGGTCACCGTGGACGGCGGCGAGACCTTCACCATGGACGCCAGTACCAACACCTACTACTACAAGACGCTGGCCGCCGGGGCCAGCCAGACCCAGGAGATCCCCATGCGGGCCGTGCCCACCGGCAAGAGCGGCGCTCAGGGTCTGACCCTCTCCTTCAAGTACGAATATGAGGATGGGGAGAAGCGCACCCAGACCAACTCCGACGTGAAGCTGTCCATTCCCGTCTATCAGCCCGACCGGTTCCAGATCAACGCCCCCTCCGTGCCGGAGACGGTGAACATGGGGGAGGAGACCGAGCTGCTGCTGGCCTATGTAAACAAGGGCAAGGACGACCTGGCCAACCTGGAGGCCACGGTGGAGGGCGAAGGGGTGGACACCCCCGCCCGCACCCAGTACCTGGGTAACGTCACCGCCGGGGCCAACGGCAACATCGGCTTCGCCCTCACCCCCAACACCGAGGGGGACGTGAAGGTGGTGCTGAAAATCAGCTATGAAAATGCCGACCAGCAGGTCCAGACCCGGGAATTTCCCGTCACCCTCCATGTGACCGCTCCCCCGCCGCCGGAGGATTTCCCCGACGACTTTGATCCCGACATGGGCGAGGGCGGCTTCCCCTGGCTGCCCGTGGGACTGGCCGTGGGCGCGGTGGTTCTGGCCGGCGGCGGAGGCCTGCTGATCTGGAAGAAGAAAAAGGGCGGCAAGGCCGACGAAAACAACTGGGACGACTGGGACGACACCCCGCCTTCCAACGAGGGGGAATGAGCCATGAAGCAGAAAGATATGCTGCGCATCTGCCTGCAAAACCTGATGCGCCGCAAATCCCGCACCTTTCTCACCGTGCTGGGGGTCCTCATCGGCTGCTGCTCCATCGTCATCATGGTGTCCCTGGGCATCGGCATGAAGGAGGCCCAGGACAAGACCCTGGCCCAAATGGGGGACCTGACCATCATCACGGTCAACGCCCCCCAGGGAGGCCGTGGTAAGGTCAAGCTGGACGACTCTCTGCTGCGGCAGCTGAAGGCCCTGCCCGGCGTGGAGGCCCTTACCCCCAAGCTGTCCCTGGAGGCGGAGTCCATCCGCCTCATCGCCGGAACCGGAAAACGCTATCTTGCCGACTGGACCACCGTGGTGGGTGTGGATACCGCCGCCCTGGAACAGATGGGCTACCAGCTCACCGCCGGCACCCTGCCCAAGCGGGACGGCGAGATCCTGACCGGCCAATACCTGGCCTACAGCTTCAAGGACACCCTGCGCCCGGAGGGCCGCAACATGATCGACCGCTGGGCCGGCGAATTTGACGACACCGGCAAGCCCGTGGACCCTCCGCCCCCCTATCTGGACCCGCTGAAGCAGCCTCTGACCATGGAGATCGAGACCCAGAACGGGAAGGTGACCCTTCCCTTCACGCCGGTGGGCGCGGTGAAGGAGGACTACTCCAAGGGCAGCGAGACCTCCGAGGGGCTTCTGCTCAATATGCCCGACCTGCTGAAGCTGATGGAAAAGACCCAGGGCCGCAAGGGCAAAAAGCCTGCCTACGACTCCATCATAGTCAAGGTCAAAAGCATCGACCAGGTAGAGCCGGTGGAGCGGGAGATCAAGTCCATGGGCTACCCCACCGAGTCCATGGAGAGCATCCGCAAGCCCATGGAGAAGGAGGCCCGGCAGAAGCAGATGATGCTGGGCGGCCTGGGCGCCATCTCCCTGTTTGTGGCCGCCCTGGGCATCACCAATACCATGATCATGTCCATCTCGGAGCGCACCCGGGAGATCGGCATTATGAAGTCCCTGGGCTGCTACGTCACCGACATCCGGATCATGTTTCTCTCGGAGGCGGGAGCCATCGGCCTCATTGGCGGTCTCATCGGCTGCGTCATCAGCTTTATCGCCTCGGTGACCATCAATCTGATCTCACTGGGACCGTCCCTGGAAAATCTCCTGCCCGCCATCGTGGGCGGCGAGTCGGTAACCCGGGTCTCGGTGATCCCGCCCTGGCTGCTGCTCTTCGCCATCGTCTTCTCCATCCTCATCGGCCTGGGCTCCGGCTACTATCCCGCCAACAAGGCGGTACGCATACCCGCCCTGGAGGCCATCAAAAGCGAATAAGAAAGAATGGGAACCCCCCGGCATTGCCGGGGGGTTCCCATTCTTTCTTATTTCAAGATCCCGTTCAGGAAGATCCCCGTCAGGGTGTCCACGATCTGCTCGTCGGTGTACTGGGGCTGGATGCCCACCACGATCTTGTACTGGATGGCAAAGCCGAACAGGGACCCCACATAGGTCTTGGCCGCCAGGTAAAGGTCCAGCCCATCCCGCAGCCGGGTCTGATCGGCATACTGCTTGAGCACCGTCTCCAGGCACCGGGCCACATAGCCGATGCCGTTTTTATGGTACATATTGCTGATCTCCGGGTGGCGGTTGGAGTCCCGGATGATAGCCCGGGTAAAGGCCGTCCGCTCCGGCGTGTTGAAGATGGACAGATAGTCCAGGCCAATGCGCTTGACGGCGGCCTCCAGATCAAAGTCTCCCATCTCCGGCTGGATGCTCAGGAAATTGAAATGGAAGGGGGTCTCCTGCATCACGGCGGAATAGAGGGACTCCTTGTCCTTGAAATACTGATAGAGCGACGCTTTGGAGTAGCCCGACTCCCGGGCGATCATATCCATGGACACGCCGTCGTAGCCATGCTCACCGAACAGGATCAGCGCGGTCTGGAGGATGGAGGCGCGATTTGCATTGTAAACATCCTGAAGGGCCTGGTCCTCCGAAATATTCAGCTGCTGAAACAGGTCCTTTTTCCCCTGAAAATAGAGGTAAATGGTGGATGGCGATATCCCCGCCCGTTTGGCAATGCTGTTGATGGTGGTTCCTTTATAGCCTTCCTGCTGAAAAATCTCCTTGGCGGTCCGCAGGATCTTTTCTCTGACCTCATGCTCCATGTGCACTTCTCCCTTCCGTCCGGCCATACACACCGCCGGACCCGGAATCGCAGAGGCGCTTGCGTACAGATGACGCTGCCCCACAGGCATCGTCCATACCAGATAGTCTTAGTTTATCCCGTTATCCAAATGATGTCAAGACAATCTGGAGCCCTCCCCCCTCCCCCGGGCGTTCCAGTATTCCGCACAAGGTTTTCCTCCCATTTTTGTTTAAAACACATATTCTTCCTTTTTTCGTCTGATAATAACAGAATAACACTTGACAGTATGGTGTTGTTATGATACTCTCTAGCCACAGTAATAATTATTACCGAACGATTCATTGAAATTATTACAAGGAGAGGATATCTGGTATGAAGCGCATCGACCTGGAAAACCATTTTTACGACCAAAGCCTGATAGACGCGTTGGCCGGCCGGACCATGCCCCCCCGCTATGACGCCAAAACCGACGTCATCCACTGGACGGACAACATCACCATGCCCCAGGGCGCTCTGCTGCAGAAGCTGCTGGACGTGGGCGAGAAGCGTCTGGAGCTGATGGACCGTCAGGGCATCACCCAGGCTGTCCTCAACTGTTCCCCCGGCGCGGAGGAGCTGCCCGCCGCCGACAGCATTGCCGCCTGCCGGGCTACCAACGACGCCCTGTATCAGCTGACCCGCCGCCATCCCGACCGTTTCCTGGGCAGCGCCATCCTGCCGGTGGGGGATGTGGACGCCGCTCTGGAGGAGCTGGAGCGGTGCGTGAAGGAATACGGCTTTGTCAGCTGGCACACCCACTCCAACTACGGCGACACCTCCGCCGACGATCCCCGCTACCGTCCCCTGTTCCATAAGGCGGCCGAGCTGGGCGTCTACGTCTACCTCCACCCCCAGCTGCCCAAGGGCCAGCGGTACGAGGGCTTCGGCTTCACCTTTGCCGGTCCCGGCCTGGGCTTTACCGTGGATACCGTGACCACCCTGCTGCGGATGGTGGTGTCCGGCCTGTTCGATGAGGTGCCTCAGCTCAAGCTGGTGCTGGGCCATCTGGGCGAGGGCCTGCCCTTCCTGATGGAACGGATCGAGAACCGGATCAAATTTTTGCCCAACCCCGCTCTTCAATGTAAGCAGGATCTGCGGTATTATTTCCGTAATAACATCTGGGTCACCACCAGCGGCAATATGTCCAAAGAGGCCTTCCAGTGTACCAAGGACGTGCTGGGGATGGACCGCATCCTCTTCGCCAGCGACTACCCCTACGAGTCCGTGGAAGATATGATGACCTTCCTGGGTCAGCTTCCCCTGAGCCAGGAAGAGACGGAACAGCTCTATTTCCACAACGCCCAGCAGGCGTTGGGTATCCCTCAGATCTGATCGGGAGGTAACGATGATGAAAGCGCGTAAAAACGACGGCAACAAGTCCTCTGTGGTCAACTTCGGCCTTCACGGCTGGGTCACCATTTTCTACTGCCTGTTCATGTTCTGGCTGTACGCCGGCATGGTCAACAGCGGCTCCAATGTCACCGCCCCCGCCATCGCGGAAAAGTTCGGCATCCTTAGCGGCACCGTGCTCACCATGAACACCGTGGCCGGTGTGGTGGGCGTCATCTTCTTTATCATCGTGGGCCAGGTCAACCGGGCCATCGGCGCCCGCATCACCTCCGGCGTGTGTATGATCCTGGCCGGTATCGCCTACTGGGGCGTGGGCAACGCCGTCAATCTGGCCATGTACACCGTCTGTATGTGCGTGGTGGTGGGCGGCGTCATGTCCGCAGGCTACATCTCCGGCGGCGACCTGGTGACCCAGTGGTTCCCCAAGAAAAAGGGCATCGTCATGGGCTACACCACCATGGGCCATAACCTGGCCTCCGTGGCCTTCGTCCCCCTGATCACCTATCTGGTGGGCACCATGGGCATCGGCAACGGCGTGCTGCCCATCTCCGCCTGCTGCATCGTGCTGGGCGTGCTGGGTCTGCTCATCGTGCGCAACACGCCCCAGGAGCGCGGCCTCAATCCCGACAACGTGTCCGACGAGGTCTATCAGAACGAGTATTATCACGGTCCCCAGGACAACACCGGCGGCTGGACCACCAAGAAGCTGCTGTGCTGCAAGGAGACCTGGCTGGTGGCCATCACCACCGGTATGTTCCAGATCTGCTCCCTGGGCGTGGTGTCCCAGATGGTGCTGCGCAACATGGAGCTGGGCTTCACCCGTGAGCAGGCCACCTTCACCCTCTCCCTGGTCGCCTGCATCGGCCTGGTGGGTTCCTTCTTCGTGGGCTATATGGACGAGCGGCTGGGCACCAAAAAGTCCATGGTGTTCTTCGGCATCTGGTACGCCCTCTCCCTGCTGGCCAACGCCACCGAGAACACCATCCTGGTCTACGTCTCCATCTTCATGATCGGTATGTCCATCGGCGGCTCCGCCAACTTCACCACCTCTCTGGTTACCTCCGTCTACGGCCGCCAGGGCTTCAGCAAGGTCAATTCTGTGATCTTCCCCATCCAGGGCGCCGTCTCCGCCCTCTCCTTTGTGGTCAACGGTGTGGTGTCCAACATCACCGGCGGCAACCTGCGTTACACCTATATCATCTTTGCCGGTGTATCCATCGTCTCCTCTCTGATCGTGCTGGTCATCGACGAGCACCGCTTCAACCGGGACTGGCAGCAGGGCCAGAGCTCTGCCCGTTCCTGATCCCTCCTACTCCCCTCATCTTGTCCGTACAGACGGACCATTCCCTCAAAAAGGCCCGCCGCAGGCTGTTGCACCTGCGGCGGGCCGCTTTTTGTCTTATGGGTTGTAAGATAATTCCGCACTCAGCCGGAGATAGCATTCTTCCCGGTTTTCCGGAGTGATGAGGCACAGCCGTGCCCCCGGCAGGGACCGCACCCGATTTAGGAAGGGAGTTTGCGCCGGTTTGACGGCGGCCAGGGCCAGACTGCTGCGGCACATCAGCTCCACCACCGCCTGCTGGAAGCGGGGCGCTTCCTCCTCCAGCACCCCCAGCTCATCCAGCACCGTCACCTCTCCCGGTGGGATGGCCTCCAGCCACACCGCCGCCCGCTGGAAGGCCTCCGGGAAGGCTCGCCGGGGCTGTCCCGGCAGCCGCTGCCCCACCCGGTTCTCGTCTCCGTATCGGGGTGGCTGCCCCATTGGGTGGATGTAGATGGAAAAGCCCTCCCCCTCCGCCTCCTTGCGAGTCCAGAACCCCCGGGCCTCCGGGAGCCGGTCTCCCAGCAGGCGGCGGATCAGGGTGGTCTTGCCCACGCCGATCTCACCTTGGATCAGCAGGATCATTCCGCCCCACCTCCGTAATATTTGGCGGTATGGTAGGCAAACAGCCCCTGGAGCATGGAGGTGATGTTGCCGGTGGACACCGAGGCCCCGGTGACCGCGTCGGCATCCACCCCTGCGATCTGCGTGCCGTAGCCCTCCCAGGCATCCAGGTCCGCCTTGGTGGCCTTCACCAGCATCTGGACAAAATGCTCGTCCATGTATTCCTCGGTATACTCGTCAATGTAGTAATTGGGGTTGCTGTCCCCCCATAAGCCCTGGTTGTTGCCGAAGCTGATGGCCCGGATGGCGGCGTCCTCCGGGTCCTCCTTGTTGTTAAGCAGCTCCACATAGGCCACCGACATATAGTTGACGATGGAATCCCGGCAGGTGCAGGAGGGGAATGCCACCTGATAGCTGGTAAAGGTGGAGTTGCTCTGCTCAAAGAGGATCACCGCCGTCTCCTGGCTGTCCGCCCCGCCGGAGGCATAGTGGGTAAAGGTGAAGGTGGGAAATTCCCCCTCCCCCTGGACATTTTCTCCGCCTCCGCAGCCGGACAGCAGAAGCAGCAGGGCCAGCACCGCCGCCGCCCGCCTCATGTTCCGTCCTCCAGGGGATGGAGCCGGTCAAAGTCCAGGTAGGCGTAGTCCGCCCGCCAGGTGGCGTAGATCTTCTCCCCGTCGACGTCCTCGGGGTAGATCACCAGCTCCTGGGCGTGGTCGCCGGTATAGGTCCAGTTGGCCCCCACGTTGTACAGCAGCTCCGGGTCCCAGCCCAGGTAGATCAGCAGTTCCTTCATCATGCCCGCGTAACCGCCCCCGCCGCACATGAGGAAAATGGCCTGATCCTTGGGGAACAGCTCCTCCAGGATCAGCTCCGACTCCTCATACAGGGGCCTGGCCTGGGCCACGGTGCCGTCCTCCGCCCAGGTCACCTCATAGAGGCACTCCCCCTCATAGCCGCCGGACACCGGCAGGGTTTGGAGGGTGGCCAGGTAGGGATAGGGCACAATGCGGAAGCCCTCGATGGTGCGGGTCAGGTCGGCCTCCCCGCCGATCTCACCGTAGTTGGCGGGATCGAAGAGCAGCCGCACATCCCGGTAGGCCACGTCCTCCCGGCCTAGGTACTGGTCGATGGTCTCCATATTGATGTTGCTGTCCACACCGAAGGGGCTGTCTCCCATGGGCTCCGGCGGCGGCAGGCTGGCCTGCCCATCTCCGGCGCAGCCGGACAGGCACAGACACAGCGCCAGCGCCGTCCCACATACACGCTTGCTTCTCATTTCCACATCCTCCTTTGACCGGCAAGGGCCGGGGGCAGACTCCGCCCCCGGCCCTGTTGGTCCCAGATCACTGGGCCACGATCTCCACCACCAGCTTGCAGTAGGCTTTGGAGGAGGTCTCCAGGCAGGGAGCCACCCAGACGGTGCCCTCCTCGCCGGTCTCCTTGTCCTTCTCAATGGCCAGCAGGGTATATTCGCTGTCGGCGCTCTCCAGATCCAGCTCGGTCTCGTAGCCGTCGTTGGCCACCGCCTTCACGCTGGTATAGCCCTCCGCGCCGCAGGCGGCCAGCACGTCGCTGAGCCGGTAGCCGGTGTAGGTGGAGGTGGAGGTCTCCCCGGCGCTGTTGGTGACGGTGGCGTCGATCTTGTAGATGCTCAGCCCCGCCAGGGTATCGTTGGTCACTTCCGTACCGTTCACCAGGAAGGAATAGGGGGCAAACTCCACCTTGTCGGTGCGGTCCTGGATCTCAGGGACGCCGCCGGTTTCACCGCCGGATTCGCCGCTCTGAGCGGGCTGCTGGGTCTCGCCGCCGTCCACGGCAATGGCCACCATGCCCTTCAGATAGTCGCCGGTGGTGCTGGAGGAGCAGGGGGCAAACCAGGGGGAGCTCTTGAACTGCTCCCCGTCCTTGGAGATGGCCACCAATGTGGTGGGCGCGGCGGCGGTGGCCTGATCCACCTCCACCTCGTAGCCGTCGTCAGCGGCGGCGGTGACGGTGGTATAACTCTCCACACCGGCGGCGGCCAGCACGTCAGACAGGGCAAAGCCCACATAGACGCAGGTGGACTCGGTCCCGGCGCTGTTCACCGAGGTGGCCTGGACCTGATACACCGGATACTCCGCCATGGTCTCGTTGGTGATATCGGTTCCGTTGACATTGATGGTGAAGGAAGGAATGGTGACCCCCTTCACCTCCTCCGCCGTGGGCTCCCCGCCGGTCTGGGGACTCTCCACTACGGGCGTGGTGCCGGCGGGGGTCTCGGTGGTGGGCGTTCCGGTCTCTCCGCCGCAGGCGCACAGCACCAGCAGCATGGTAAGGGACAGCAGCAATGCGGTCATTCGTTTCATTTCCATCTCTCCTTTTCTATTCTCATCCCAATGGGAACGAGTACCTGTTAAAGGGGCGGGTAGAGGCACACCCGCCGGCCCAGCTCTTCATTATAGCGCACCAGCAGCTGGGTATCGTAGATCTGCCGCAACAGCTCCTCGGTGAGCAGCTCCTCCGCCGGTCCGGAGCGCAGGCAGCCCTGCCGGTCCAGCACCGCCGCCGTCCCGCCCAGCAGGATGGCGTGGTCCGGGTTGTGGGTGGTGACCACCGTGGCGTAGCCCTCCTCCGACAGGCGGCGGACCATCCGCAGCACCCGCAGCTGGTTGCCGAAGTCCAGGTGGGCGGTGGGTTCGTCAAAGAGCACCACCTTGGGGTGGCGGACGATGGCTCGGGCCACGGTGGCCTGCTGCCGCTCGCCGCCGCTGATGTCGGTGTAGGGCCGGTGGGCCAGATGGGATAAGCCCATGGCCTCCAGGGCCTGCTCTGCCTCCCGCCGGTCCTCCGGCCCCGGCCGGGCCAGGGGGGAAAGGAGGGCCGCCCGGCCCATAAGTACAAACTCCAGCACGGAGTAGTCAAAGACCGGGGTGTGGTTCTGGGGCACATAGCCCGCCAGCCTGGCAATCTCCCGCTCGCTCATGGCGGTGATGTCCCGCCCGCACAGGCGGACGGCCCCCGCCCGGGTGGGCAGCAGGCCCATCATGCAGTTGAGGAGGGTGCTCTTGCCCGCGCCGTTGGGGCCCAGCACCGTCAAAATCTCCCCCTCCTTCAGGGTGAGACACACCTGCTCCAGCACCGGGGGCCCGCCGGGGTAGGAAAAATTCAGATCATGGATTTCATAGAGCATGGCCCGCCCTCCTTTGCCGCCACAGCAGCCAGCCGTAGAAGGGGGCCCCCATCAGTCCGGTAAGGATGCTCACCGGCATCTCCTCCGCCCCGATGGTGCGGGTGAGGGTGTCCACCACCAGCAGAAACAGCCCGCCCAACAGGGCGGACACCGGCAGCAGCCTGGTGTGGCCCGGCCCGGCCAGCATCCGGCCCAAATGGGGGATGGTGAGGCCCACCCAGCTGATGGTGCCCGCCAAACACACCGACGAGGCGGTGAGGAGGGTGGCGCACAGGATCACCGTGCCCCGCACCGCGCTCACCGGCAGGCCCAGAGCCCGGGCCTCGGTCTCCCCCATGGACAGCACGTCAATGCGCCAGCCCATGAGAATGAGCACCACCGCCGGGATAAGCAGGAAGGGCAGGGCGGGCAGCAGGTCCTCCAGGGCCAGATAGTTGAAGCCTCCCATGGTCCAGTAGGTGATGGCGGCCAGCTGGGTCTCCGGGTCGGCGGTGTATTTGAGAAAGCCCAGCAGAGAGGACATGGCGGATCCCACGATGATACCCGAGAGCACCAGCATCAGGTTGGCCCGGCTGCGCAGCAGCATGGGCAGGGTTACCGTCAGCCCCACCGCCAGCAGGCCGCCGGCAAAGGCAAAGAGCTGGACCCACCCACTGGTGAGGGAGAGGAGGATGGCCGCCGCCGCCCCCACGCAGGCGCCCCCCGACACCCCCAGAAAGTCCGGGGAGATCAGCGGGTTTTGAAACACGCCCTGATAGGCCGCGCCGGAAACCGACAGGGCGGCTCCCACCAGGATGCTGGCCAGGATGCGGGGGACCCGCAGGCCCAGCACTACGTTTGCCGTCATCTGGTCGGCAGCCCCGCCGCCGGTCAGAGCCCCCCACAATACACTCAGGCTCTCCCAGGGGGTCACCGGATACTTCCCCACGCACACTGCCAGCACCGCACCCACCGGCAGCAACACCGCCAGCAGAGGGATGAGCCATGGATTTCTTTTCCGTCCCCTCATGTCAGCGTATACCCCAGGTAGTCCGCATCAAAGGTGCGGCCGAAGAGGAAGGTATAGTAGTCCTCAATCTCCGCCTCCAGTTCCTGGGTGGAGAAGGCATCCGGATACATGGTGTGGAGCATCCAGAAGGTACCCAGCACACTGGCCACCCCCGGCATATCCCAGGTGTCAATACGAGCGGGAATCTGGTACACCCGCCCGTCTTCCACCGCCGCCAGGGCGCTCCAGGCCGGATCGGTAAGCAGCTCCTCCGGCGTATAGTCCAGAGCCGCCGAGCTGGTACAGAAGAGGTACTGGGGGTTCCAGGAGAACACCGTCTCCACTCCCACGTTCATCCAGTTACTGTCGTTGGTCACCTGGGCAGAGACGCTGATACCCCCCGCCTTTTCAATCATCCAGGACTGGAGCATATCTCCCCCGGCAATGCGGCCCGGCTCGCTGCCCATCACCAGCGCGGTGACCCGCTCCTCCTGGGGGATGCCTGCCACAATCTCGTCGATGATCTCAAATTTGCCCTCCATCCAGGCGATGACCTCCTCCGCCCGGTCCTCCCGGCCGAAGTAGGTCCCCAGCAGCCGGAGGGTCTGGTAGATTCCCTCCAGGTCCTCCCCGGAGATGCACACCACATCGATGCCCAGTCGCTCCACCGCCTCCACCGTCTCCCTGTCGTTGGCCCGGTGGACCAGCACGGTGGCGCCGCTGGCCGCCAGGGCCTCCAGATCCACCACGCCCCGGCCCACCGTGCCCGCCTCGTCCAGAGCGGGCACCGCGTCGGTCCAGAAAGAGGACTTGGCATTGACCGCCACCACCTGCTCCGACAGGCCCAGGGCCACCAGGAAGGGCACCGCCGTGCCGTACACCGAGGCGATCTTCTCCTCCGCCGGGTCCTCCGGCAGGGCCAGGGTCCGGCCCGCGCCGTCGGTAACCGTCTCCCCCGTAGGAGCGGGAGACTGCTGGGACTGGCAGCCGCAGGCGCACAGGTTCAGGGTCAGCAGGACGGCCAGCAGCAGGGCGCAGAGTGATTTTCCGTTATGCCTGATCATTTCCGCTCCCTCCTTACCCGATGGGGCCGCTGCCCGGCACCGTCACCACCAGCTTGTTGAAATACTTCACCGACGCCCCCTGCACCGTCTCGGCAATGATGCGCAGAGGCCCGCTGCTGTTGCCCGCGGTGCCGGTATAGCCCTCGTGGCTCTCCTCATCCACCAGGGGGGCGCCGTTGATGGCGTAGGCAATGATGATCTTCTTCCGCTGGCCCTCCGGGTCCAGCACCCCCTGCTCCAGGCCGTCCATGGCAAAGACGCTGAGCAGGTCATTTTTATAGCCGTCAGAGGCATAGGCCGTCACCGACACCGGCTGGTCGATGCCGGGCACCTCCCCCGCCTCCTGGAGCACCAGCCCCCACAGGTCGATGCCCTCGCAGGTGCCCAGCTCCAGCACGGCATAGTCGTCCCGGACGATAAGGCTGTCCATGGCCTCCAGCTGTTCCACCGTATAGTCCCGGGTCCACTCGTGGTCATCGTTGCGGATGGTGAGGGTCATGGTGTCGTCCAAAAACTCGCTGTACACATCGCTCATGGCGTGGCTCCAGGTGTCCACCTGGTTGGCCGACACCTGGATGGACACTACATTCTCCACCCACAGCGCTCCGTTTTTCGCGTCCTCCCCGTCCATGGGCACCACCAGCTTCAGGGGACCGCCGGTCTCCTCGGTCAGGGGGGCTCCCCCCTGGCCGTCCACCGGACCGGTGCCGTAGGCCAGCAGGGCGCACACCGGCTGCTTCTCCGGGGCGGCGTAGTTGGTATAATTGACTCCCTTCAGCAGGGACAGGGGCAGGGTGACGCTGGTGCCGTCGGCAGAGGTCACTGTCACTTCCCCGGCGTTGTTGCACAGCCCCACCTCAGTGAGCAGCTGGTACACGGGGATGCCCCGATACCGCTGCTGGGTCAGGCCATCTTGGTCCAACAGGCTGAAATCCATGGTCTTGGCCTGGGTCTGGTGGCTCTCCAACTCCGCCACGGTGAGAGTCAGCTCCTGGGTCAGGCCGGGGCCGGACAGGGTCACGGTCCGGTCCGCCAGAGCAGCGGCCTCCCCCTCCAGATGGGCGTAGGGGTCCGGCTCCAGCTCCACCCGAATGGAGGTGACCCCCCGGATCTGCCGGGCCTCCTCCTCCCCCTGGGCGGGCAGAAGCACCGTCAGCGGACCGCCCTGGTTGTCCACCCAGTAGGTGGCCGGGTCCTGGCTGTCCGTGGGGTACAGGGGCAGGCTCTCGGTGTAGCCCCCGTCCCCCGCCGTTCCCACCAGGGGAGCGCCGTTTTTGGCAAAGGCCAGTACGCTCAAAAGGCCGCTCTTGCCGGTGACGCTGTTGTAGCCCGGCAGGAACAGGTCCTCCAGAGACACGGTGACCTCCTCCCCGCCGCCGGAGAAGGTGACGCTTCCCACTGTCCCCGGCAAACCGGCGTAGTCCATCAGCAGATATTCCAGGCTCACGCCCTCGTAGACGTCGGACTGGTCGGGCTGATCGGGCCGCTGATAGCGGTCCTTTACCGACGCGGAGGCCCGGTCGGCCCCCTCGCCGTAGACCAGGTTTTCCACCTCGCCCACCGTCAGGGTGCGCTCCAGCAGCTGCTTGCCCGCCTCGTCCACCACCTCCAGCCGGACGGATTCCTCCGCCAGGGCCCGGCAATCCGGGTCGTCTGCGTACAGGTGGGTCTGATAGAACACGTCCTCCCCCACGATGACCTGGCTTACATACTGCACCTGGTTGGAGCCGTTGGCGTGGTTGTACTGGGTCTTGCCGAACACCACCCGCATGGGGCCGCCGCTGTTGGCCAGGCCGGACAGATAGCCCTCGTCCCCCCGGTCCACGGTGTAGGGGTAGCGGTTGACGCCGTAGGCCAGCAGCACCGGGTAGCCGGTATCCACCAGATCGGCGTTGGTGGGCACATAGCTGCCGTCCCCGGGGTCGGCGGCGTTTTTGTTGTAGAAGCCGAAGGCGTCCGGGTAGGACAGAGCCTCCACCGAGAAGGACTCGGGGGACAGGCGGCCGTCGGCGGCCTGGAAGGTGACGATGGTGGTGCGGGACTCCGCCCGTCCCAGCTCCTCGGCGCTGTCCATGCCCAGATAGCACAGCAGCCGGTACAGGTCCAGCCCCTCATACTCGTTGACGTACCAGTAGGCGTTGTTGGCCAGGCTGTAGCTGTCCCGCCACCCCAGCCCGCCCTCCTGGGGCTGTCCCTCCTCATCGTAGCGCACCAGCTCCTCCAGCTGGGACACCGTCAGGTCCAGCTCCGCCCCCAGGGCGTCGCCCCGGAAGGTGAGGATGTACTCTCCGTAGTCGGCGCTGCCGTAGGGGCCGCCGTCGTGCTTGTAGCCCGGCTCCTCCCCCTCCCGGACATAGAGGTAGGCCACGTTGGAGAAGGTCTTATAGTCCCCCTCCATCTCCCACCGGTCCAGATCATACACCAGCCGGAGGCAGCCATCCTCATTGTCCAGCTCCTCCACATAGCCCAGAGAGTGCTCCCCCTCGGCCTTGGCGTCAAAGACGAAGGGGGCGGCCAGGGTGCCGTCGGTCGTACCCACACCGTAGGCCAGCAGGATGGGACGGCCCTGCTGGCTGGCCTGGGCCACCTGGTCCAGCGGAATGACGGCCAGGGTGTTGCGGTTGCAGTCCTTCAGCTCCACATGGGTGGCGGTATCGGTAAGAAAAATGCCGCTGTCCCCACCCGTCATCTCGTAGAGCACGGTGTACAGGTCCACCCCCTCGTAGACCCGCACGCCGCTGCTGTCCTCATAGGCCCCACGGAAGAGGCCCTCCGTCCGGTTCTCCAGTTCCCGGATGGACAGGGGCGTGGAGGATACCACCCCCGGTCCCTCCACCGTCAGGGTGGCTCCGGTGATGGCGTCCACGTTGTAGGGCAGCTCCTCGTCCTCGGTAATGCCGCCGTTGGTGATGTGCTTGTACGCCGAGGTGGAAAAGTCAATGGTGCTGTTGTCAATGTCGGGCAGCTCTTCCCGGCAGCCAGACAGCATTGCCGCCGCCAGCAGCAGCATCCCCACCAGCCAGATCCGCTTCATTCCACACCCTCCCAAAGCAAAAGGACCTTTGTCACCCAGCGATCCCGCAGTTTTCTCTCACCGCGTCTGCTTGCTGACAAAGGTCCCCATCATATGCCCGACCCCTTTTCAAACGAAAAGTCCCGGAAATTAAACTCATTGTATCATTTTATTGTTCACTTGTCAATGTTCCCCTTCCCTCCCGTTTTTGGGGAACAGCAGGGTCTGCCTGAGGGAGCTCACGCTGTACAGGCTCACCCCCAGGGTGGAAAGATTGTGCAGGGCGGCGGAGGATACTATATTTTTTCCAAAATTGCAAGAGCGGCCAACCCAGGTTTTTTTCAAGTTCCTCAAAAAAATAAAAAAAAGAGACACATGACCTTTTCTTTTCTGGCAATCTGACGATATAATACAGCCAAGGAGGTGCAGTCTTGTGGATATTTTTAAGGAACTCCCTCCGCAGAAACGAAGCTATATGGAGTTTCTGTTCCGGAACTGTACCGAAGAGGTCAAGTATTACATGACCCTCATCGACATTGAGGCGGACCGGACCTTCATCAAGGCGGGCACAGACTGTACCCATATCTTCGTGATCCTCTCCGGCAAGGTGACCGGCGTGGAGTGGCCCATGCACGAGCGCCCCTATTCCTTCAAGGATTTCGGGCCAGGGGACTTTTTCGGCGAGATCGAGTGCTTTGCCGGGCTGCCCCAGTACCGCATCAGCATCGTGGCCTCCACCAAGTGCCGGGTGCTCTCCATTCCGGCGGACGCCTACATGGATTGGATGCGGATGGATGTGGACGCCCTCTTTCTGCGGACACAGGAAAATATGCGCCGGCTCATCACCCAGACCGCCGAGGCCCGGAAGTACCTGTTCATGGAGGGCAAGGACCGGCTGATGGTCCATCTGATCCGCAAATTCGAGCAGCGTATCCCCACACCCCAGCTGCTGGAGCTGAAACAGACCCGCGCCCAGATCTCGGATGAGATCGGCTTTTCCGTCAAGACCCTGGAGCGCAGCATCCAGAAGCTGGAGGAACTGGACCTGATCCGGGTCCAGCGGGGCAAAATCATCATCACCCAGGATGGCTACCGCCGCATGAAGGACCATATCGAGCATCACATCAACGGCTGAAGCCAGCACCATCAACGAACAGACAAGGAGGAACGCGCCATGTATGTAGGAAAGAAAGCCACCCGTGTGGACGCCTATGACAAGGTCATCGGGCGCACCAAATATACCGACGATCTCTGTGATAAGGGCGCCTATGTGGCCCAGGTGCTCCACGCCACCATCGCAAACGGCCGGGTGAAGTCCATCGACACCTCGGCGGCGGAGGCCATTCCCGGCGTGGTCAAGGTCTTTACCTGCTTTGACTTGAAGGAGAAGCACTACTTCCCCACCGCCGGACACCCCTGGTCCACCGACGAGAGCCACCAGGATGTGGCCGACCGACTGGTACTTACCGACCGGGTCCGCTTCTACGGCGACGACATCGCCGCAGTGGTGGCGGAGGACGAGGTATCCGCCGCCCAGGCCCTCCGGGCCATCAAAGTGGAGTATGAGGAGTATCCCTTCGTGCTGGACGTGCTGGAGGCCATGAAGGATGGCGCGCCCCAGCTCCACGAGGCCTACCCCAACAACATTCTCAAGCACACCACCATCCGCAAGGGCAACTATGAGGAGGCCATCAAGGAGCCCGGCCTCATCAAAGTGGAGGGCTGGTATGAGACTCCCACCGTCCAGCACTGCCACATTGAAAACTTCATCTGCTACGCCGAGATGAACGGCGACCGGATCAAGATCGTCACCTCTACCCAGATCCCCCACATCGTCCGCCGGGTGGTGGGCCAGGCTCTGGGCATCGAGTGGGGCAAGATCCAGGTTATCAAGCCCTACATCGGCGGCGGCTTCGGCAACAAGCAGGATGTGCTCTACGAGCCCCTGTGCGCCTGGCTGTGTATGCAGCTGGGCGGCCATCTGGTGAAGCTGGATGTGCCCCGTGAGGACACCTTCGTTTCCACCCGGGTGCGCCACGCCATCCGCAGCCACATCATCTCCTGGGTGCGGCCCGACGGCACCTATGCCGCCCGCAAGCTGGAGGCCTTCTCCGACCAGGGCGCCTACGCCTCCCACGGCCACAGCATCTGCGCCAAGGGCGCGGGCGCCTTCCCCCAGCTCTACCCCTGCGACAATGTGGAGGTGGACGCCTATACCGTCTTTACCAACAAATCCGTGGCCGGCGCCATGCGCGGCTATGGTATCCCTCAGGCCATGTGGGCCGCCGAGTGCCACACCGAGGAGGTCGCCGCCAAGCTGGGCATGGACCCCATCGCGTTCCGGCGGAAGAACCTGATGCCGGTGGGCTACACCGACCCCTTCTCCAAAAACGAGCTGTATGCCGATACCTTCAACCAGTGCATGGACAAGGGCATGGAGGTCACCGACTATCTGCGGAAATATGAGGCCTACCAGAACCAGACCGGCGACATCCGCCGGGGCATCGGCATGGCGGTGTTCTGGTACAACACCGCTGTGTGGCCCATCTCCCTGGAGACCTCCTCCTGCCGGATGGTCCTCAACCAGGACGGCTCCCTCCAGGTCCAGGTGGGCGAGACTGAGATCGGCCAGGGCGCGGACACCGCCTTCTCCCAGATGACCGCCGACGTGGTGGGCGTTCCCCTGGACAAGGTCCATGTGGTGTCCTGCCAGGATACCGACGTCACCCCCTTCGGCACCGGCGCTTACGCCTCCCGCCAGACCTACACCGCCGGCTTTGCCATCCGGCAGACCGGCTCTCTGCTGAAAGAGCGTATCCTCAAGTACGCCCATGAGCTGACCCGGATGCCCCCCTATAACCTGGACATCATCGACGGCAACATCGTCCGCATCACCGACGGCCGGGTGCTGATGACCCTGGGCGACCTGGCCACCGAGGCCCTGTACAGCCTGACCCACAGCCAGCACCTCACCGCTGAGAGCACCGCCCAGATCAAGTCCAATGCCTACTCCTTCGGCTGCACCTTCGCCGAAGTGGAAGTGGATATCCCCATGTGCAAGGTGAAGCTGCTGGATCTGGTCAACGTCCACGACGCCGGCACCATCATCAACCCCGCCCTGGCGGAGGCCCAGGTCCACGGCGGCATGAGCATGGGCATCGGCTTCGGCCTGTCGGAGAAGCTGCTCTTCGATTCCAAGAGCGGTAAGGCTTTGAACAACAATCTGCTGGACTACAAGCTGTCCACCTTTATGGACCACCCCCGGCTGCGGGCCTTCTTCGTGGAGAATCCCGAGCCCACCAGCGCCTTCGGCACCAAGGCCCTGGGCGAGCCGCCCACCTGCTCGGTGGCCCCCGCCATCCGCAACGCGGTCTATCAGGCCACCGGCGTCTTTGTCAACGAGGCGCCCGTCAATCCCCACATCCTCTTCCGCCGCTTCAAGGAAGAGGGACTGATTTGAAAGGAGGCTCCCGGCCATGTATGATATCAAAGCCCTTTACGAGGCGGAGAGCGTAAATCACGCCATCCAGCTGCTGCTGGAACATCCCGAGGCCCAGATCATTGCCGGCGGCAGCGACGTGCTGGTTCAGATCCGGGAGGGCAAGCGGGCCGGCAAGGAGCTGGTCAGCATCTACGGACTGGACGAACTGCGGGGCGTGTCCTTCGAGGAGGACGGCGCCATCCGCATCGGCTCCCTCACCAGCTTCTCCCACATCACTAAGGACCCCATCATCCAGGCCCACATCAACGTACTGGGTCAGGCGGTGGACCAGGTGGGCGGCCCTCAGATCCGCAACATCGGCACCATCGGCGGCAACACCTGCAACGGCGTCACCTCCGCCGATTCGGCCTCCACCCTGTTCGCCTGGGACGCCATCATCGAGATCACCGGACCGGAGGGGGTGCGCCGCATTCCCATCCAGGACTTCTACATCAAGGCCGGCCAGGTGGACCTGCGCCCCGGCGAACTCCAGACCGCCATTGTGATCCCCAAGGCCGCCTATGAGGGCTATGAGGGCCACTACATCAAGTACGCCATGCGCAACGCCATGGACATTGCCACCACCGGCTGCTCGGTGAATGTGAAGCTGTCGGCGGACAAGAGCACCATGGAGGACGTCCGCATCGCCTACGGCGTGGCGGGACCGGTGCCCATGCGGGCTGTCACCGCCGAAGCCCGGGCCAAGGGCAAGCCCACCACCAAGGCGGAAATCAAAGCCTTTGCCCAGG
The DNA here is from genome assembly GCA_019119165.1 of Candidatus Flavonifractor intestinigallinarum. GTDB lineage: Bacteria > Bacillota > Clostridia > Oscillospirales > Oscillospiraceae > Flavonifractor > Flavonifractor intestinigallinarum. The sequence goes on from DWXO01000026.1 coordinate 24,316, forward strand.
CCGTGCTGGAGGATATCAATCCCCGGGACAGCTGGCGGGCCGCCAAGGACTTCCGTCAGCATATCGCCGTGGCCCTGGCCGAGCGGGCCCTGACCGAATCCATTCGTCTGGCAGGAGGTGTGATCCATGAGTAATCAGTATAAGCTGGTCCGCTGCACCATCAACGGCAAACAGGTGGAAAAAATGATCGACGTGCGGGCCTCCCTCACCGATATGCTGCGGGACGATTACCGGCTCACCAGCGTCAAAAAGGGCTGCGAGGTGGGCGAGTGCGGCGCCTGCAACGTGCTGGTCAACGGGGAGTGCTTCAACTCCTGCATCTACCTGGCGGTGTGGGCCGACGGCAAGGAGATCCTCACCCTGGAGGGGCTGGCCGGCCCCAACGGCGAGATCTCCGACATCCAGCAGGCCTTCATCGACGAAGCCGCCGTTCAGTGCGGCTTCTGCACCCCCGGTTTCATCATGAGCGCCGCCGAGATCCTGGAGTCGGGCAGGGAGTACTCCGACGACGAGATCCGCAAGCTCATGTCGGGCCACCTGTGCCGGTGTACCGGATATGAGAACATCTTCCGGGCGGTGAAAAAGACCATGCTCCGCCGCCTGGGCAAAAACGCCGAGGCCGACGCCGTGTAACCCTTCCCCACAGTTCGGTAACCAGTGATTTCTTTGTCAATCCCCTTCGGTCCTGTCGATTGAAATAATGTGTATTCGCTTTCGGCTCCAGACCGAAGGGGGTTTTTACACCCTTTTGTGCAAAAAAATATCTATTTGAAATAATTATTTTTTATTTTGCAAGTGAGGTGTCAATGATGGAAAACAAGGAAGCGCAAATCAAAACAGTCAGCCAAGACAACATCTACCAACTCAACGGAAGAGTGCCCCTGTCCAAGGCCATCCCCTTTGGACTGCAGCACGTCCTGGCCATGTTTGTGGCCAATCTGGCCCCCGTACTGATTGTGTGCAGCGCCGCTGTGGTGCGTGGGACGGATACCCATCTTACCCCCGCCGAAATCACCCAGCTCCTCCAGTGTGCCATGTTTGCCGCCGGTATCGGCACCTGTATGCAGCTGTACCCCCTCTGGAAGATCGGCTCCAAGCTGCCCATCGTCATGGGCGTCAGCTTTACCTTCCTGGGCAGCCTGCTGATGATCTGTACCAACCCGGCGCTGGGCTATGAGGGCATGGTGGGAGCCGTCATCTTAGGCGGTATCTTTGAGGGCCTGGTGGGTTTAAGTGCAAAATACTGGAAGCGTTTCCTTACCCCCGTGGTTTCCTCCTGTGTGGTCATCGCCATCGGCCTGTCCCTTCTGTCGGTGGGCATGGATTCCTGGGGCGGCGGCAGCGGCGTGGCCGACTTCGGCGCTTGGTATCACCTGGCCATCGGCGCCTTTACCCTGGTGGTGTGTCTGGTATCCCGCTACTGCCTGAAGGGCGTCTACAAAAACCTGAACATCCTGGTGGGTCTGGTGGTGGGCTATCTGGCCTCCGCCATCCTGACTGTGGCCGGAGTGGCCCCTATGGTGGACTTCTCCGGCATCCAGAAAACCATCAGCGAGGTGGGCTTCTTCAGCCTGCCCAAGCTGGTGTTCTTCACCAGCCATACCCCTGTTTTTGACATCGGCGCTTTCTTTACCATCGCCATCGTGTTCCTGGTCTCCGCTGCCGAGACCACCGGCGCCACCGCCGCTGTCGCTCAGGGCGCGCTGGGCCGTGAGCTGAAAATCGAGGAGCTCCAGGGCTCTCTGGCGGTGGACGGCTTCTCCAGCTCCATCTCCGGCTGCTTCGGCTGCCTGCCCCTCACCTCCTTTAGCCAAAATGTGGGTCTGGTGACCATGACCGGCGTGATCAACCGCTTTACCATCCTGATGGGCGCCCTCATTCTGATTCTGGCCTCCCTCTTCCCCCCGCTGGGCGCCTTCTTCAACTCCCTGCCCCAGTCGGTGCTGGGCGGCTGCACCGTCATGATGTTCGGCTCCATCATGTATGAGGGCATCAAGATGCTCAAGGAGTGCGTGTTCAACGACCGCACCATGATCATTGTCTCCCTCTCCTTCTGCATCGGCATCGGCCTGACCCAGACCTCCGGCAACTTCTTTGCCGCCTTCCCCTCCGCCGTGGGCGACATCTTCAACGGCAACGCCGTGGCCGGCGTGTTCGTGGTCTCCCTGCTGCTCAGCCTGATCCTGCCGAAAGACAAGGCGGAAAAAGCCGCGAAGGATTGATCTTCGCCTCCATAACAGACGGGGACCGCACGCAAACGTGCGGTCCCCGTCTCAGCTTGTCAAAGGGCCCGATAGATCTTGCATTTATCAGGTTTGACTCCATCTTCAAATTTTGATTTTTTCCTCTTTCTCTCTTGCATTTCTGGTTGCAGCCTGCTATTATGAAACTGTCCTCTGTGCAGAAGAGTGATAGAGTGCGCAAGGCAGCCGGCGGTTGCTTTGCGCCTTTTTATGTCCTCCCAACCTGCGGGAGCCGAAGCGAGGCGATGACCATGAATTGCACAAGCTTGCTGGAGCTGCTGGCCGACGGGCCGGTAATCGCCGCCGTTAAGGACGATGCCGGACTGGAGGCCGCGCTGGAGAGCGATGTGTCCGTGCTCTTTCTGCTCTATGGCGACATCCTGACCATCGGCGAAAAGGTGGCCCGCATCCACTGCGCGGACAAAAAGGCCTTTGTCCACCTGGACCTCATCGACGGGCTGTCCGCCCGGGAGATCTCCGCCGACTTTATCGCCCGGCACACCGCCGCCGACGGCGTGATCTCCACCAAGGTCGCCCTCACCAAACGAGCCCGGGAGCTGGGCCTGGTGGCCATCCAGCGGGTCTTTCTGCTGGACTCCATGGCCCTGAAAAATGTGGAGCGCCACTTCTCTCAGGAGTCCGCCGACCTGGTGGAGGTACTGCCCGGCTTGATGCCCAAGATCATCCGTCAGCTGTGCCAGACCACCGGAAAGCCCATCATTGCCGGCGGCCTGATCTCCGACAAGGAGGACGTGACCGGCGCCCTGGGCGCCGGAGCGGTGGCGGTTTCCTCTACCAACCCCGCCGTCTGGGCTATGTAAAATCAGATACCGTTGTTTCCGGAGTATGAGAGTGAAACAAAGCGGCCCCGCCAGGGCGGTTTTGTTTTGCTCTTTTTTGCTATGCAAAAGCATAGCAAAATTGGCCATGTGCCGCTTTCAGCGGCACGGCCATGAAATCAAAGCGCATGGGCCGGGACGGCCCATATGCGCATAAACTTCATGCGCCACAAGCCTTTGCCCGTTTTCGTGGTGCGCTCTTGGCGCATGAAGTTTCATACCAGGAGGTTTTATCATGTATGACGTTCTCATTATTGGCTGCGGCATTACCGGCGCGGCGGCCGCCTTCCAACTCTCCCGCTACCGGCTGAATGTGGCTGTTCTGGAGCGGGAAAACGACGTGGCCGACGGCACCACCAAGGCAAACTCTGCCATTCTCCACGCCGGGTACGACCCAGAGCCGGGCACCCTCATGGCCAGGCTCAACGTGCGGGGCGCCGCCCTGGCCAAGGAGCTGTGCGCCAAACTGGATGTGCCCTACCGGCAGTGCGGCTCCTTTGTGCTGGCCTTCTCCCCCGAGGAAGAGGCCACCCTCCGCACCCTCCACCAGCGCGGCCTGGACAACGGCGTGCCCGGGCTGGAGCTGCTCACCGGGGAGCAGGCCAGGGCCATGGACCCTAACCTGTCCTCCCAGGTCACCGCCGCTCTCTGGGCTCCCACCGCCGCCATCTGCTCCCCCTGGGAATACTGTCTGGCCCTGGCGGAGACAGCGGTACGCAACGGCGCCGACCTCCGGCTGGACACCGCCGTCACCGGACTGGAGCGGCAGACGGAGGGCTGGCTGGTCCGCACCAACCGGGGCGACTTCCGCAGCCGGTATGTGATCAACGCCGCCGGTGTGTCCGCCCAGGCCGTCCACGAGCTGGCGGCCCCCGCCAGCTTTACCATCCACCCCTCCCGGGGCCAGTATTTCCTGCTGGACAAGAGCGAGGGGGACCGGGTGGGCCATGTGATCTTCCAGTGCCCCGGCCCCAGCGGCAAGGGCGTGCTGGTGGCCCCCACCGTCCACGGCAACCTGATCGTGGGTCCCAACGCCGACCCGGTGCCTGACGACGATGTGGGTACTACTTCCGACGGACTGGCCTATGTGCGGAGCACCGCCCTCAAGTCGGTGCCATCGGTCAACTTCCGGGAGTCCATCCGCAACTTTGCCGGGGTGCGTGCCTCCACCGACCGGGGTGATTTCATCATTGAATGGGGAGCCCCCGGCTTCCTGGACCTGGCGGGCATCTGCTCTCCCGGCCTTACCGCCGCCCCCGCCATCGCGGAATACGCCGTCCAGCTGCTGGAGCGGGACGGGCTGGCCCTGGAGGAGAAACAAACCTTCTGCTGCCAGCGCCGCCGGGTCCGATTCCACGACCTGTCCCCGGCGGAAAAGGCCCGGCTGGTGGAACATGACCCGTCCTATGGCCGGATCATCTGCCGGTGCGAAACCGTTACCGAGGGAGAGATCCTGGACGCCCTCCGCAGTCCCATTCCGCCCCGCTCGGTGGACGGAGTAAAGCGCCGGGTGGGAGCCGGTATGGGCCGGTGCCAAGGGGGCTTCTGCGGTCCCCGGGTGGTGGAGATCCTGGCCCGGGAGCAGCACATAAGTCCCGGTGCCATTGTGCAGGACAAGGCAGGCAGCTGGCTGCTGGCAGGCCAGACGAAGGGAGGCTGTGACCATGTATGATCTGATTGTCATCGGCGGCGGCCCGGCTGGGCTGGCGGCCGCCTGCGCCGCTTGGGAGAAGGGCCTGAACCGTATCCTCATCGTGGAGCGGGATAAGGAGCTGGGCGGTATTCTCAACCAGTGTATCCACAACGGCTTCGGCCTCCACTACTTCAAAGAAGAGCTTACCGGCCCGGAATACGCAGGGCGGTTTATCCAGATGCTGAAGGATACCGGGGTGGAGGTGCGGCTGGACACCATGGTGCTCACCGTCACCCCGGACCGGCAGGTCCATATGGTGGGCAGAGACACCGGCTACCGCATCGAGGAGGCCCGCGCTATCATCCTGGCCATGGGCTGTCGGGAGCGCACCCGAGGGGCCATCGCCATCCCCGGCCAGCGCCCCGCCGGCGTCCTGACCGCCGGAGCCGCCCAGCGGTATGTCAATATGGAGGGCTGGCTGCCGGGGCGGCGGGTGGTCATCCTGGGCAGCGGCGACATCGGTCTCATTATGGCCCGCCGCATGACCCTGGAGGGGGCCCAGGTGCTGGCCTGCGTGGAGGTCATGCCCTACTCCGGCGGCCTGAACCGGAATATCGTCCAGTGCCTCCACGACTACGACATTCCCCTCTACCTCTCCCACACCGTCACCGATATCCGCGGCCGGGACCGGGTGGAGCAGGTGGTGGTTTCTCAGGTGGATGAACGCCGCCAGCCCATTCCCGGCACGGAGATGGTGTTCGACTGCGACACCCTGCTGCTGTCCGTGGGCCTGATTCCAGAGAACGAGCTGACCCGCCAGGCGGGTATCGCCATGGACCCCCGCACCAACGGGGCGGTGGTCTATGAGAATATGGAGACCTCCCTGCCCGGCGTGTTTGCCTGCGGCAACGTGGCCCATGTCCACGATCTGGTGGATTTTGTCACCGCCGAGAGCCAGCGGGCGGGCCGGGCGGCGGCGGACTATGTTCTGGGCGGCGCTGTGCCGGACGGTCCGGTGCTGGAAGTCAAAAACGGCGACGGCGTAACTTACACCGTGCCCCAGCACATCCGGCCCGGCCGGGTGGCAAAAAATTGCGACCTCTTCTTCCGGGTCAACCGCATCTGCGGGGACAGCCAGATTCTGGTGCAGTCGGGAGATACCCTCATCGCCCGGTTCCCCCGGGAGCATCTGGCTCCCGGCGAGATGGAGCATATCGTTCTGCCCAGGGTCCTGCTGGACCGGGCCTCGGACTCCATCACCGTATCCATCCAGGAGGTGGCGAGCAAATGAAGGAACTAATCTGTATTGTCTGCCCCAAGGGATGCCACCTGCGGGTGGACGAGGCCCAGGACTACCGGGTGACCGGAAATGGCTGTCCACGGGGCGAAGAATATGGTAAAATGGAGCTGACCCATCCCACACGGGTGGTCACCTCCACCGTCCGCTGCACCGGCGGGGCCCATTCCCGCTGTCCGGTCAAGACAGACGGACCCATCCCCAAGTCGCTGATGATGCAGGCGGTCCGCTGCCTGGACGGGGTGGAGCTGACCGCCCCCGTTCATACCGGCGACATCGTGGTGCCCAACGTCTGCGGCACCGGCGTTTCCTTTGTAGCCACACGGGATCTGTGACCGCAGCGCTGCGGAATATGGGGAGGCATTGTTATGGAAAAGTATATCCTGTCCCTGGATCAGGGTACCACCAGCTCCAGGGCCATTCTCTTTGACGGGGAACAGAACATCATCGGCATCAGCCAGAAGGAATTTACCCAGATCTACCCCCAGGAGGGCTGGGTGGAACACGACGCCATGGAGATCTGGTCCTCCCAGTACGCGGTGATGATGGAGGTTATTGCCCAGTCCGGCGTGGACCCCGCCCACATCGCCGCCATCGGCATCACCAACCAGCGGGAGACCACCATTCTGTGGGACAAGGCCACCGGCCGCCCCATCTGCAACGCCATTGTGTGGCAGTGCCGCCGCACCGCCTCCATTGTGGATCAGCTGATGGCCGACGGGCTGGGGGACCATATCCGCAAAACCACCGGTCTCATCCCCGATGCCTACTTCTCCGCCACCAAGATCAAATGGATGCTGGACCATGTGGAGGGAGCCCGGGAGAAGGCCCGCCGTGGGGAGATCCTCTTCGGCACGGTGGACACCTGGCTGCTGTGGAAGCTCACCGGCGGCGCGGTCCACGTCACCGACGTGACCAACGCCTCCCGCACCATGCTCTATGATATCCACAAGCTGTGCTGGGACGACACCCTGCTCCAGGCCCTGGACATCCCCAAGGCCATGCTGCCTGAGGTGCGCTCCTCCAGCGAGATCTACGGCTACACCGAGATCCAGGGCGTCAAGGTGCCCATCGCCGGCATTGCCGGCGACCAGCAGGCCGCCCTGTTCGGTCAGACCTGCTTTGAGCCGGGGGACGCCAAAAACACCTACGGCACCGGCTGCTTCCTGCTGATGAACACCGGCTCTGTCCCCTGCGAGAGCCGCAACGGCCTCATCACCACCATTGCCGTGGGCCGGGACGGCGGCGTTCAGTACGCCCTGGAGGGCTCCGTCTTTGTGGGCGGCGCGGTAATCCAGTGGCTGCGGGACGAGATGCGCTTCTTTACCGAGAGCCGGGACGCCGAATACTACGCCCAGAAGGTGCCCGACAACGGCGGGGTGTACCTGGTGCCCGCCTTCACCGGCCTGGGCGCCCCCTACTGGGATATGTATGCCCGTGGCACCCTGGTGGGCCTGACCCGGGGTACCCGGCGGGAGCACATCATCCGGGCTGCCCAGGAGTCCATCGCCTACCAGGTGGCCGATCTGGTCCACGCCATGGAGTCGGACACCGGCGTGCCCCTCACCCAGCTGAAGGCCGACGGCGGCGCCAGTCGGGACCAGTTCCTGATGCAGTTCCAGGCCGATATCATTGACCGGGAGGTGCGCCGCCCCGCCATCCGGGAGACTACCGCCCTGGGCGCGGCCTATCTGGCCGGTCTGGCCGCCCATGTGTGGCAGGACACCGACGAGATCCGCCACCTGTGGATGTGCGACACCGCCTTTGAGCCCCGCATGGCCGCCCCGGAGCGGGAGCGGCTGCTGGCAGGCTGGCACAAAGCGGTGGGCCGCAGCCGGGACTGGAGCCGCTGAGGGCCTCCCCCTCAAACCTGAAAAAAACGCCCGTCCATACCGTCAAAAGACGATATGGACGGGCGCTGTGTTGTTGTTCAGGCCTGGGACAGCTGGCGGCTTTTCAGCATCCCCTGCACCGGCTCGCCGATGAGCTTGCCGAACAGCCTTGCAATGGTTCCCACCAGCAGGGCGGAAATGAAGGTCCCCTCCCGAACGCCGGTCAGGGTGTGGAACAGCAGCAGCCCCAGCACCGCCGCCGTAGCCGCCATGGTCACATCCACCGCCACCTTGGTCTTGCCGAAGTTGGTGTTCCAGCGGGTGGAGATGGCCTTCACCGTACACTCTCCCGGCAGCATGACCACGTTGGCCGCCACCTCAATAAACACGCCGAAGCCCAGCACCAGGCAGCCCAGCAGCAGCGAGCAGACCTTGGCGGGGTAGGTCTGGGGGTCCACAAACCAGAACAGGGCCATGGACAGGTCAATGAAAAGGGAGAAAATGGGGATTACCGGCAGTTGGAGCAAAAACTGCTTGGGGAAGCGCTTGCCCAGAATGATGAGCTGAATGGCAATCAGCAGCAGGCTGAAAAACAGGGTAAACATACCCAGTGACAGGGGAAAACGAATACTCAGCACATAGGGGACGCTGGTAATGGGTGACGTGCCCAGGTTGGCTCTGGTGGTCAGTGCGATCCCCAGAGAATTGACATACAGTCCGAAGAGAAACAGCACATATCTCCGGACCAACTCCGCTTTGCTCACTGCAAACCCTCCATATCGGTCATATTGGCGCACACCTTGTAGAGGCAGTCCAGCAGCTGGGCCCGCTGCTCCTCACTCAGTCCGGCCTGTACCGCCTCCGACTGCCGCTCCATGGTCTGGCGCACCTCTCTCTGTTTGTCCCATCCCTGCTCCGTCAGATAGACGTGGAGGGATCGCCGGTTGCCGTCCTCATTGCAGCGCCGGATCAGCCCTTTCTCCTCCATGCGGTTGAGCAGTCCGGTCAGGGTGGCCGGGTCGATCTGGCAGCCGGCCGCGATATCCTTCTGCACGCTGCCGTCGTGGCGGCCCAGGTAGTCCAGCACCTTGGGCTGCCCGGCCGTCAGGCCCGATCCGTTTAGTTCCGCCATCACACTGCGCTGAAACAGGGACTGGGTGGCCATCAGCAGATAGTGAAAGCTGCGATCCATGTGGCTCCTCCTAACAGTTTTGTTCCAAACAATTTGTATACAAATATTTTAACGTGATTTCCTAATGTTGTCAACCGTGCATCTTGGACAAAAGGGACCCTTCCGAGCGCGCATTTTTGTGGGCTGTGACTGCAAAAAAATACTTACGACAGCAGAGCAAAAATGCTAAAATGAACCCATAACAGGCAGTCGCAGTGAAGGAAAGTAGCGAGACGGGCGTTTCGCTGCTTTCCTTTTTTGTTGCTGCCCAATCTGTTTGGAAAGGAGATCCCCTATGCCCAAAACAAAACTGCAAAATGTCATCTTCACCATCATTATGGCCGTGATCATGGTATACGGCATGATCGTTTACAACGTGGCCCTCAATACCGGCGGCGTGACCAATCAGACCTTCCTGCTGGCTCTCCATGAGCTGCCCATCATGGTGCCTATCGCCTTCCTGCTGGAGTTCTTCGTGGTGGAGAAGCTGGCCACCAGACTGGCCTTTTCCTTCATGCGGCCCACCGACCGGCCCCAGTTCATCACTTACGCCATCTCCACCATGATCGTGTGCATCATGTGCCCCACCATGAGCCTCATCGCCACCCTGCTCTTCAAGGAGCCCAGCTTCGGCACCTGGGTCCATACCTTCGGCTGCAATATGCCCATGGCCCTGATCTGGCAGCTGCTCTACTGCGGCCCGCTGACCCGGCTGATCTTCCGCACCCTGTTCCGCCGCCAGCTGGCCCGGGCCAACTGAGTTCAAACTGCCCCTGATTCCTCAAGGCGCGACGGCGCAAAAAATAAAAAAGAAGGACACGCTATATGAACTGCACCCCATTTGTTAGACAGTATGATATACTGACTAACAAGTGGGGTGCTTTATTATGCCAAACTATTCTTGACAAGGGCATAATGCCAAGTGAAAAAGTTTTAGATTTTCCAGTGGATTGTAACACTCTCACTGGTAGCGTCAATCTGTGATATGAGTATATCAACCACCTTGCGCTTATCGTCAAAGCTCACGGACTCCCAATCATCAAGATAGCCCGTAATGCTGTCAATCTGTGAAGCGGAAACAGAATTAGCGGTGAGGTCTGCGACCAGCCGGAGCTGTTTCTGCCGTTCCGCATCCAGTTCCTCAATGCGGGTGTTTGCGTATTGCAGGAGAAGCGGATTAGCGCCGGACAAAGTGTCCAGAAGTTTCTCGATCTCGCTTTCCGTCTTTGCAAGGGCGACACGGGCGGCGGTCAGCTTCGGATTGTAGCTTTGTTCCTTACCGCCTTTCAGCGTGTGGAATTTCCGCATCTTCTTAACCATCTCGCCGTAAACAAACGCCTCCATGCTTTGCGCGGTCAGCGTACCGGCTCCCTCACAGCTCTTATTGTCTGCCCGTTGTTTGCACCGCAGGTAGGTGACACCATTTCTGGCGTTCAGACTTGCCAGGGCATAGCCGCAACGTCC
>DWXO01000027.1 GCA_019119165.1 Candidatus Flavonifractor intestinigallinarum
TACACCCCAATGAGCACAAACCCCTGGGCTGCCTTGGCAGAGGTGGCCATCAACAGGACGCTTGCCAAGGTGGGGCCTACGCAAGGGGTCCAGGCAAAGCTGAAGGTAAAGCCCAGCACCAGGGCCACCAGGGGATTCATGGCCCACTTATCCAGCCGGAAGGGCAGCCGGTGCTCGGTCTCCAGAGCGGACGCCTTGCCGAAGAAGCCGAACTGATAGACGCCGAAGAGAATCATAATGATGCCGCTGATGCGGGCAAACAGGGTTTGATTGCCGCTGAAGAAGCGGCCAGCGGCGGTAAAGCCCAGCCCCAGCACAAAGAAGGCGAAGCTGACGCCCACCACGAAGAACAGGGTATTGATCAACACCTTGCCGCGGGGATAGCGAATGTTGCCCTTCTCGTCCACCGTCCGGGCGCCCCCGGCCAGATAGCCCACATACAGGGGCACCAGAGGAAGCACGCAGGGGGAAAAGAAGCTGAGCAGGCCCTGCACAAAGACGGTGAGTACCGGCACGCCGGTCTCAAGCTGCAAATTCATAGGGGTTCTCCTTTTTGGTTGGATTCCAGTTGTGTCTCCAGGTCGGCCAGACATACCCCGGCCAGATGGGTCCGACAGCGCCGGTCCAGATCGTCAAACAGGTGGTCCATCACCCCGGCCATGCCGGAAGCCACCATACAGCCGCAGTCCACGCCCCCGCCGCTGTGCCAGGCAGGCTCCACAAACCGCACCTCCAGAGCGTCGGCCACCATATCCAGGGTCACCTTCGCCGGATCGGCAGCCAGCTGATAGCCGCCATCAGTGCCGGTACGGGTGGTCACCAGCCCCGCCTTTTTCAGCTTGGCCATCACCTTGCGGACCCGGGCCGGGTTGGTGCAGATGTTGGCCGCCAGCTCCTCGCTGGAGAGCAGACACCCCCGCTTGTCCAGATAGATCAGGGCGTGGACCGCCACACAGAACAGGCCGTTCATGACATGGTTTTCTCCTTTACACGCGTTTCAGCAGATACTCTTCCGCCCAATGGGCCGCGCTGGCGCCGTCGGCGGCGGCGGTGATGACCTGCCGCAGGGCCTTGGTACGCACGTCCCCGGCGGCAAACACTCCGGGCACACTGGTGCGGCAGCTCTCGTCGGCCACCAGGTAGCCCGCCCCATCGGTCTCCACCTGTCCGGCAAAGAGGGCGGTGTCGGGCACCCGGCCCACCGCCACAAAGAGACCGTCGCAGGCCAGCTGGGATTTCTCGCCGGTGACCACGTTCTCCAGCTCGATCCCTGTCAGGCGCTTTTCCTTGCGCAGCTCTGTCACACGGGAGTTCCAGAGGATCTCCACCCCCGCCTCCTCCAGGGCCTTGTGGTACACCGCCGAGGCCCGGAGGCTGTCCCGCCGGTGGATGAGGTAGACCTTCTGACACAGCTTGGACAGGTAGAGGGCGTCCTCCACGGCGGTGTTGCCGCCGCCGTTCACCGCCACCACCTTGCCCCGGTACATCATACCGTCGCAGGCGGCGCAGTAGGCGATGCCTCTCCCCCGCAGCTCGCTCTCGCCGGGGAGACCCAGCTCCCGGGGATAGGCCCCGGTGGCCAGAATCACCGCGTCGGCGGTGAACTCCCCCTCGCTGGTGGTCAGCACCTTGGGCACGGCGGCCAGGTCCGCCCCGGTAACCTCGGCGTAGATGGTCTCCGCCCCGTACTTCCGGGCCTGCTGCTCCATCTTCTCTCCCAGCTCGAAGCCGTCCACCCCGTCAGGAAAGCCGGGGTAGTTGTCGATCACAGAAGTGGTGGCCATCTGCCCGCCGGGGGACAGCTTCTCCACCACCGCCGTTTTGCGGCCGCTGCGGGCGGCATACAGGGCCGCCGTATATCCGGCGGGACCGCCCCCAACGATGAGAATTTCATAGTGCGCCATGCCGTCCGCCTCCTTCTTACAGTCCCATCCAGTCGATGAGCTGGGCCTTGGAGCCGGGGTTCACAATGGGCTCCCCTGTCTCCCCGTTTTTGAAGAGGAACAGGGTGGGAATGACCTCCACCTCAAACTGCTCCTCCAGCTCCGGCTCCTCATCAATGTTGATCTTGCCTACCACCAGCTTGCCATCAAACTGCTGGGCTACCTGATCCAGCACCGGGGCAATCCGGCGGCAGTAGCCGCACCAAGGAGCCCATAAGTCCACCAGCACCGGCTTGTCGGAATGAAGCACCACTTCTTCAAAGTTTTCTTTCGTAATGGTAATGGGAGTCATATCCATCGTCCTTTCTGTTGTTAAGTGATGGGCAGCCGCCCGGTATAGTGTATGTCTCTAACTGTAATTTTATTTGTTTCGCTTTATAGTGTAACTATACCAGTTACAGTTAGTCTTGTCAACCCTTTTCCTAGGTTTTTGCCGGATTTTTGCGGGGCACCTTCCGGCGCGGGTGTGCATAGGCTGTCATGTGGCACAGCCACAAGCCAAGCGGATAAAGGAGTACAATATGAACCACTATCTTCCCTCTGACCGGGAGTGGAAACGGAAACAGGAGGGCTCGGCCTGCTGCTGTCCGCCAGGCTGCTGCCCGCCGCCCTGTCCCCCTCCCTGCCCCGTGCCTGGTCCCACCGGACCCACCGGGGCCACCGGTCCCACTGGCCCCACCGGACCTGCCACCCCCGGACCCACCGGGCCCACCGGTGCGGCGGGCGTAACCGGACCTACCGGTCCCCAGGGGATCGCCGGTCCTGACGGCGCTACCGGCCCCACCGGACCTCAGGGTATTCCCGGTCCCGACGGCGCTACCGGGCCCACTGGCCCTGCGGGTGCTACCGGCCCAACCGGTCCCACTGGCGCTACTGGGCCTACCGGAGTAACTGGACCTGCCGGTGCCACCGGACCCACTGGTGCGACTGGGCCCACTGGCCCCACCGGACCTGCCGGTGCTACCGGTCCTACCGGCCCTGCCGGTACCACCGGAACTGCTGGCGCCACCGGCCCCACTGGTCCCACTGGCCCTGCCGGTACTGCCGGTACTGCCGGTACTGCTGGCGCTACCGGGCCTACCGGACCCACCGGGCCCACCGGCCCTGCCGGCGAGACCAACGCAGCTGCCACGGTCACCACGCTGCAGAGCAGCGCCAGCCTGACCGACGCCATCAACACCATCAACCAGATCATTCAGAATCTTCAGGCTGCCGGCCTGATGAACTCCTGAACCCAAGGGAGGAGGGCAACCGCGCCCTCCTCCCTGACTCTGTAAGGAGGGACTGTTTCTATGAAGATCGTGGTCTATGCCATCTGCAAAAATGAGGCGCAATTTGTAGACCGCTGGATGGACTCCATGTCCGAGGCCGACCGGGTGGTGGTGCTGGACACCGGCTCCACCGACGACACCGTTGCCCGTCTGGAGGCCCGGGGGGCTGCCGTTACCGTGGAGACCATTGTCCCATGGCGGTTCGACACGGCCCGCAACCGTTCCCTGGAGCTGGTGGACCAGGACGCGGACATCTGCGTGTGTACCGACCTGGACGAGGTGTTCCATCCCGGCTGGCGGGTCGCCCTGGAGGCGGCCTGGACCCCGGAGGCGGGCCAGGCCCGGTACCGCTACACCTGGTCCTTCCGGCCCGACGGGGCCGAGGGGGTGGTGTTCTGGTACGAGAAGATCCACCGCCGCCAGGGCTACCGCTGGGCCCACCCGGTCCATGAGATCCTGCGCTGGGTGGGTCCCGGCCAGCCCGGCCCCATGGTGACGGCGCTGGGGGTGCAGCTGGACCACCACCCGGACCCCGCCAAATCCCGGGGCCAGTATCTGCCCCTGCTGGAGCTGTCGGTGCGGGAGGAGCCGGGGGACGACCGCAACGCCCACTATCTGGGCCGGGAATACTTCTTCCATGGCCGGTGGGACGACTGCATTGCCACCCTCCAGGGGCATCTGTCCATGCCCAGCGCCACCTGGAAGGATGAGCGGGCGGCCTCCATGCGGTATATCGCCAAGTCGTATCTACAAAAAGGTGACCTCACACAGGCCGAGGGCTGGTTCCTGCGGGCCTCCGCCGAGGCCCCCCACCTGCGGGAGCCCTGGATGGATCTGGCCACCCTGTGTTACCGGCGGGAACAATGGAACGGGGTACTCCATTTTACCGGCACAGCCCTGGCCATCACCGTCCGTCCCGATACCTACATCTGTGAGGCCGAGTCCTGGGGACCCCTCCCCCACGACCTGCGGTGCCAGGCCTATTTCCGTACCGGCCGCATCGGTCCGGCCCTGGAGGAGGCCCAAAAGGCCCTGGCCCTCTCCCCCTCCGATCCCCGGCTGGCGGGCAACGTGGAGATTTTAAGCAAAATGTGAAAAAGGCCTGCCGTTTTGATACGGCAGGCCTTTGGCTCGTTCAGCAGATAAACATGGCGTCTCCGAAGGAGAAGAAGCGGTACTTCTGCTCCACCGCCTCCTTGTAGGCAGCCAGGATGTGCTCCCGGCCCGCCAGGGCTGATACCAGCATGATGAGGGTGGATTCCGGCAGGTGGAAGTTGGTGATGAGGCAGTCCAGCGCCTTGAATTTGTAGCCCGGATAGATGAAGATATTGGTCCACCCGGCGCTCTCCTTCAAGGTGCCGTCCTCCGCCGCCCAGCTCTCGATGGTGCGGCAGGAGGTGGTGCCCACGCAGATCACCCGGCCCCCCTCGGCCTTGGTGCGGTTGATGGTCTCGGCGGTCTGGGCGGAGATCATACAGTATTCGCTGTGCATCTCATGGTCCAGAATGTCCTCCTCCTTCACCGGGCGGAAGGTGCCCAGGCCCACATGGAGGGTCACATAGGCCAGACGCACTCCCATGTCCTCCACCTGCTTCAGCAGCTCCTTGGTGAAGTGGAGTCCGGCGGTGGGGGCAGCGGCGGAGCCCACCTCCCGGGAGTAAACGGTCTGATATCGCTCCGGGTCGTTGAGCTCGGCCTTGATATAGGGCGGCAGGGGCATCTTGCCCAGCTGCTCCAGCTTCTCCAAAAAGATGCCCTCATAGTCGAAGCGAACCAGCCGGTTGCCTCCCTCCAGAACCTCGGTGACCTCGGCGGTGAGCTGGCCCTCGCCAAAGGACACTCTGGTACCCGGGCGCATCTTCCGGCCCGGCCGCACCAGGCATTCCCAGGTCTTGTTGCCCCGGTCGATGAGCAGCAGCACCTCCACCGCTCCCCCGCCGGGCTCCCGGTGGCCGATAAGCCGGGCAGGCAGCACCCGGGAGTCGTTGAGCACCAGGCAGTCCCCCGGCCGCAGCAGCGTGGGCAGATCAAAAAAGTGCATATGCTTTGTCTCGCCGGTGTGCTTGTCCAGCACCAGCAGCCGGGAGGCGTCCCGCTTCTCCAGAGGAGTCTGGGCAATCAGCTCCTCCGGCAGGTAAAAATCAAAATCTGACGTCTTTATGGCTTGCGCACCTCTATTCCAGTATAGTAGAAGGTCAGGATGTCTTTATAAGTATAGCCCTGTTGGGCCATAGCATAAGCGCCCCACTGGCTCATGCCCACGTTGTGGCCCCAGCCGGAGCCGGTGATGGTGAACACGGTGGAGCTGTCTCCCCCGCTGCCGCTGCCGCCGGAGGCGGCGGCCTGACTTACCTGACCGCTGCCGTCGATGATGTACACGTCGCCGCTCAGCTTGGAGGTGGACCCGCTGCCGTCGATGGCGTAGGCCCCGTCCAGGCTGCTGAGGGTGCCGCTGCCATCCACGGTGTAGCCCCCTCCCCCGCTGGTGGAGGTTGAGGCGCTGCCGGCGGAGCTGGACACAGTGTAGTGGATGCTCCGCAGCCCCAGGAAGGTACGGCAGTCGTCCCGGATCTTGCTCCAGCTCTTGCCGGAGGAGTCGGTAAAGGTGATCTCAATGGCGTTGCCGGTGGGGCTGGTCTTGGTGACCTTGAAATCCACGATGCCCGAGTTGGTATAGCCCTTGGAGTTGAGCAGGTCGGTGAGCTCCTGGGCGGTATAGGTCACCGTCCAGTTGTAGTTGGGGATCTTGCTGGCCACCGACGCCTCGTAGGGGTCGTATTTGCCGATGAGATAGGCCACGTTGCTCCCCCACACGTTGACGGCGCTCTCGGTGGCGCCGCCGTCATGGGAGGAATAAACCGCCTCGATGAGGGAGCCGTTATACCAGGCGTACTCGCCGTAAGTCTCCTCCACCGCCTTGCTGCTGGAGGCCGTCACCTCATCCATGCCTTCATAGACCTGGCAGCAGGTGGAGTTGCAGATGTCGAAGCCCTGACTCTTGTGCTTGCTGGCGGTGTAATTGCGATAGGCATAGGTGCGGGCGCTCACCGCCTGGGCCTTCAGGGCCTCCAGGGGCCAGGAGGAGCTCATCTCCTGGACGATGACCCCCTGCACATAGTCCTCCAGGCCGATGACATTGCTCACCGTCAGGTTGCCGCCGCTCACCCGCTGATACTGGAAGCCGCCGTAATAGGTGTTGCCCCGGAAGATAGTCTCGGTCTTGACGCTGTCGTCCAGGCCGGGCTTGATGCCCAGGCACTTGGAGGCACTGTCAAACTGGAAGAGGATCTGACTGGTGCCCGTCTTGACCACCGACACCCCGGCGCTGGAGGTACCAACCACCTCAGCGTCCCCGAGTCCAAGGCTGGTCTGGGCGGCCTGGGCGGATTCCTTGTCCAGGTAGGCCCCCACTCTGGCCTGCCACGTCCCGTCGATCCAGGCCGCAAAGCCGCCGGAATAGGCGGAGGCCGCGGCGGCAGCCTCGTCGTAGGAGCTGTAGCTGCCGGGCAGCTTCAAATGCCAGCAGCCCACGGCGATATTGGACGTGATAGTGTCGTAATAGCCCGCCCAGTTGCCTACGGTGCCGTAATAGACATTCTGGGTTTTGACCACCGAAATGGCGGTCTCGCTGGTGGCGGCCAGCTGCTGAAACACCCGGTTGTCATCATAATAGCCCAGCCGGTAGCCGCTGCCCGCATCGTTGAGCAGGTTGGCCCCGGGGAGGGCGTTGGAGCCGTAAAACAGGCCCACCTTGACGGTGGGGTCCACCGCAACTGTGGCGGCGGAGGCCGGCGCCTGGCTCAGCGGAAGGGCGATGGCCAAAGCCAGGGCTGCAATCTGCACAAATTTTTTCATCTTTCCGATTCTCATTTGTTGGAAATCCCATCTCGCTTTCGTTGACACTTTGCCGGAACTTGTGGTACAATTTTTCAAACTAAATAGCGAAATTAACACTTGCAGGATAGAGGCGCGGCTCTTCAAGAGTAGCGCGGGAAGGGCGCCGGGCCCGGTGAACCGCGTAAAAGGGGAGGCCGCCGAAGGGACGCTCCCGGTGGTGCGTTGACCTGGTCGCCCGGATAAGATCCGTTCGACTGTCGCCGCGGATGCGGCGGAGTGCTGTCTGCTTTTGTCTGGTATGGTCGGGGACGCACTGTCCCTGTCATTATAGTACAAAATCAGCAGTTCTGTAAACTGCTGATTTTCTTTTTCTTTTCGCTATGAGTTTCCGGTCTGAGACAGGCCGGTGTTGGAATAAACTTTGAGCAACGGAGGTATGGTCATGGAAAAATACAAAGTAGGCGTCATCGGCGGCACCGGAATGGTAGGCCAGCGTTTCGTTTCCCTGTTGGAAAATCACCCCTGGTTCCAGCTCACCGTCATCGCGGCCAGCAGCCGCTCCGCCGGCAAGACCTATGAGGAGGCCATCGGCTCCCGCTGGGCGCTGGAGAATCCCATGCCCGAAGAGGCCAAGAAGATGGTGGTCATGAACGCGGAATCCGATATTGAGGCCATTGCCTCCCAGGTGGATTTTGTCTTTTCCGCCGTGGATATGAAAAAGGAAGAGATCCAGGCTCTGGAGGAGGCCTACGCCAAGCACGAGTGCCCCGTGGTCTCCAACAACTCCGCTCACCGCTGGACGCCTGACGTGCCCATGGTGGTGCCGGAGATCAATCCCGAGCATATCAAGGTCATCGAGGCCCAGCGAAAGCGACTGGGGGTGGAGCGCGGGTTCATCGCCGTCAAGTCCAACTGCTCCCTCCAGAGCTATGTTCCCGCCCTGCACCCCCTGCGCGGCTTCGGTCTGAATCAGGTGCTGGTTTGCACCTATCAGGCCATTTCCGGCGCGGGCAAGACCTTCGACACCTGGCCCGAGATGGTGGACAATGTGATCCCCTACATCGGCGGCGAGGAGGAGAAGAGCGAGCAGGAGCCCCTGAAGCTGTGGGGCAAGGTGGAGAACGGGGTCATCGTCAACGCCCAGTCCCCCGCCATCACCGCCCAGTGTCTGCGGGTGCCCGCGTCCAACGGCCACATGGCCGCTGTGTTCGCACGCTTTGAGAACAAACCCTCCATGGAGGAGATCAAAGAGATCTGGGCAAATTACAAGGGCCGCGCTCAGGAGCTGGCCCTGCCCTCCGCTCCCAAGCAGTTCTTGCACTACTTTGAGGAGCCCGACCGTCCCCAGACCCGGCTGGACCGGATGACTGAGGGCGGCATGGCGGTCTGCATCGGCCGCCTGCGTCCCGACACGCAGTACGACTACAAGTTCGTCTGCCTGTCCCACAATACCCTTCGCGGCGCCGCGGGCGGCGCAGTCCTTCTTGCCGAACTTCTGTGCGCGGAGGGTTACATTTCAAGGAGGTAACCCTATTATGAGAGAGCCTGTTTTTACCGGAGCCTGTACTGCCATCATCACCCCTTTTGACCAGAGCGGAGCGGTCAACTATGACCAGTTCGGAACGCTCATCGACGAGCAGGTGGAGCGCGGCGTGGATGCCATCTGCGTCTGCGGTACCACCGGCGAGTGCTCCACCCTCACCATCCGGGAGCATATCGCTGTGGTGGAATACTGCGCCAAGCGGGTGAATGGCCGGGTCAAGGTCATTGCCGGCGCGGGGAGCAACGACACCACCGCCGCCGTCTACCTGTCCCAGCACGCCCAGGACTCCGGGGTGGACGCCCTGCTGCACGTCACCCCCTACTACAACAAGGCGTCCCAGACCGGCCTCATCAAGCACTACGAATACATCGCCGACCGGGTGGAGCTGCCCATCATCCTCTATAACGTGCCCTCCCGGACCGGCGTATCCTTCACCGCCGAGACCTATAAGGTCCTCTCCCAGCACCCCAACATCAACGGCGTGAAGGAGGCCAGCGGCAACTTCTCTCTGCTGGCCCATACCCTGGCCATCTGCGGCGACGACTTCTACGTCTGGTCGGGCAATGACGACCAGGTGGTCCCCATGATGAGCCTGGGCGCCAAGGGCGTCATTTCGGTGGTGTCCAATCTGGCCCCCGAGCTTATGACCCGCATGACCCACCTGTGCCTGGAGGGCAAGTTCCAGGAAGCCGCCGCTCTCCAGCTGGGCTATATGGACTTTATCGACGCCCTCTTCCTGGAGGTCAACCCCATTCCCATCAAGGCCGCCATGAATCTGGCGGGCTACGACATCGGCTCTCTCCGTCTGCCTCTGTGCGACATGAGCGACGGGCCGCTGGAGACCCTCCGTCAGTCTATGGTCAAGGCCGGTCTGCTCTCCGCCTGAGCCGCCGGGAAAGGATGTTGGAAATGCTTCGTTTGATCCTCTCCGGCTGCAACGGCCGGATGGGCCGGGCGGTGGAGCATCTGTGCGCCGCCCAGCCTGATCTGGAGATCGCCGCCGGATTTGATCTGCTGGGGACTGGGGACCGGGATTTCCCTGTGTTCTCCTCCCCCGCTGAGTTCCAGGGGCAGGCCGATGCCGTCATCGACTTCTCCTCCCCTGCCGCCCTCCCCGCCCTGCTGGACTTCTGCACCGCCCGGCGCGTCCCGGTGGTGCTGGCCACCACCGGCTACTCCCAGGAGCAGCTGGCCGCCATCGACCGGGCGGCGGAGCGCATCCCCGTGTTCCGCTCCGCCAATATGTCTGTGGGCGTCAATGTGCTGCTGGCCCTGGTACGCCAGGCCACCGCGGCCCTGGGCGGAGACTACGATATTGAGATCGTGGAAAAGCACCACAATAAAAAGGTGGACGCCCCCAGCGGCACCGCCCTTATGCTGGCTGACGCGGCGGCCTCCGCCCTCCCCTGCCAGCCGGACTATGTATACGACCGCCACAGCGTCCGCAGAGCCAGAGCCAAGGAGGAGATCGGCATCTGCTCTGTCCGGGGCGGCGGCATTGTGGGGGACCACGACGTGCTCTTTGCCGGCGAGAATGAGGTCATCACCCTGAGCCACTCCGCCATGAGCCGGGAGGTCTTTGCCTCCGGCGCCATCCGGGCGGCCCGGTTCCTCTCCGGCGTGGCCTCCCCCGGCCTCTACTCCATGACCGATCTGGTCCAGGCCACCCTTTTATAACAGCAAAAAAGACCGCCCAATGGGCGGTCTCAGCCTGTCGATAAACCCTCTGGGCGGAGGATTCGGAGGGAAAGATAGTGTGAAAGAAAACCGTCAGGGTTGTCTTTCGTGTGCAATCAACTGACTTTTGAGCACTTTTTTGAAGTGCTCAAAAGTCCGGC
>DWXO01000028.1 GCA_019119165.1 Candidatus Flavonifractor intestinigallinarum
ACTACAACAACCGCAGAATTAAGGCAAAGCTAAAGGGCTTGCCGCCTGCAATACACAGACAACAAGCCCTTTCGGCTTCTTAAACAATTTTCGATTTCAAATATTGTCTAACTTTTTGGGGTCACTTCACACTTGCAGCGTCTCTTTTTTATCGTTTGAATGGATCAGCCCAGGGTGCAGCCGGCGGGCACCTTGTCGTCCAGCATGAGCAGGTGGAGCTCCTCGTGGCCCTCGGCCCCCTCCTTCACGGCGGAGATGAGCATACCGTTGGACTCCAGGCCCATCATCTTCCGGGGAGCCAGGTTGACGCAGGCCACCACGGTCTTGCCCACCAGGTCCTCGGGCTCATAATACTCATGGATGCCGGAGAGGATCTGACGGGTCTGCCCCTCACCGCAGTCCAGGGTAAAGCGGAGCAGCTTCTTGCTCTTCTTCACCGCCTCACAAGCCAGTACCTTGGCGGTGACGAACTTCACCTTGGCAAAGTCGTCGATGGAGATATACTCCGGCTCGGCCTTGGCAGCGGCCTGGGCCTTGGCGGCCGCCTCCAGGGCGGCCAGCTCCTCCAGCTCCTTGGCGGCGTCGATACGGGGGAAGAGGTTCTCCCCCTTGCTCACCGGGGCCTGGGTGGGCAGGGCGCCCCATGTACCGGCGGACTCCCAGGTGCGCAGGTCCTGGCCGGCGCCGATCTGGTCGAAGATCTTCCCGCAGGTCTCGGGCATGAAGGGGGTGAGGAGCACGGCAGAAATGCGCACGCACTCCAGCAGGTTGTACAGCACATGGGCCAGACGACCCTGCTGCCCCTCGTCCTTGGCCAGAGCCCAGGGCTTGTTTTCGTCGATATACTTGTTGGCCCGACCGATGAGCTTGAACACCTCCATCAGGGCGTCCTGGAAGGCGTACTGCTCCATCTTCTCCTCATAGGTATTGCGCAGCTGGGCGGCCATGGTGATGAGCTCCACGTCGAACTTCCGGGGATCGTCCTCCTCAAAGTTGAAGAACAGACCCACACCGCCCTGAGTCTGGGCCTGGACCAGCAGATTGGTCAGATCCTTCTCATCCTCGTCGGCGCCGCAGCCGTCGGGCAGGTTGCCGCCGAAGTACTTGCCCACCATGGCAGTGGTGCGGCTCACCAGGTTGCCCAGGTCGTTGGCCAGGTCGGTATTGATGCGGCCGATGAGGGCCTCGTTGGAGAAGTTGCCGTCGGTACCGAAGGGGAACTCCCGCAGCAGGAAGTAGCGCAGGGCGTCCACGCCGTAGCGCTGGCTCAGCAGGTAGGGGTCCACCACGTTGCCCTTGGACTTGCTCATCTTGCCGCCGTCCAGCAGCAGCCAGCCGTGGCCGAACACCTTCTTGGGCAGAGGCAGGCCCATGCTCATGAGCATGGCGGGCCAGATGATGGAGTGGAACCGGACGATCTCCTTGCCGATGAAGTGGACGTCGGCGGGCCAGAACTTGTCGTAGTCGTCATACTTGTCGTTCATGAAGCCCAGGGCGGTGGTGTAGTTAAAGAGGGCGTCGATCCACACATAGACCACATGGCCGGGGTCGAAGTCCACGGGCACGCCCCACTGGAAGGAGGTGCGGGAGACGCACAGGTCCTCCAGGCCGGGCTTGATGAAGTTGGTCACCATCTCGTTGACCCGGCTGCGGGGCTCCAGGAAGTCGGTGTTCTCCAGCAGGTCCCGGACCCGGTCGGCGTACTTGGACAGGCGGAAGAAGTAGGCCTCCTCTTCGGCGTCCTGGACCTCCCGGCCGCAGTCGGGACACTTGCCGTCCACCAGCTGGCTCTCGGTCCAGAAGGACTCACAGGGCTTGCAGTATTTGCCCACATACTTGCCCTTGTAGATGTCGCCCTTGTCGTACATGGCCTTGAAAATCTTCTGGATGGCGGCCACATGGTAGTCGTCGGTGGTGCGGATGAACCGGTCGTTGGAAATGTTCATCAGCTTCCACAGGTCCTTGACCCCCTGGGGGCCCTCCACAATGTTGTCCACATACTCCTTGGGGGAGACGCCGGCGGCCTTGGCCTTGTCCTCGATCTTCTGGCCGTGCTCGTCGGTGCCGGTGAGGAACATCACATCGTAGCCCTGGAGCCGCTTATACCGGGCCATGGCGTCGGTGGCCACGGTGCAGTAGGCGTGGCCGATGTGCAGCTTGTCCGAGGGATAGTAAATGGGGGTGGTAATATAGAATTTTTTCTTCTCAGACATCAGAGGATCCCTCCGTATCGTTCTCGACCGGCTCCTGGGGCAGAGGCCGGGCGGCATTGTACAGCAGCAGCGCGCTGGAAGTGATCAAATAGAGAATGGTGAAGCCGTAGAGAGCCAGGGTGGCCCAGTCGTGCTCATCGGCCAGGGTAACCAGGGAGAAATATACCCCCAGCAGGGAGAAGAGCACCGCCGGGGCGCATCTGCCCTTGTCAAAGGAGAACCCGGCGATAAAGTAGAGCCCCAGCAGGCCGGTGATGATGGCGAAGAGCTCGTACACATAGTCCAGCTGCACCGGGTCCCCCGCCCGCACCTGGTAGGCGGCGATGAGCCACACGCAGAAGGCGAAGGCCGGGATCAGCAGGGGCACGCTGTACTTGCCCTGGTTGGTTCCCTTGAAGTTGTCCCGCACCGTGGACATGACGCACAGTCCGGAGACCACCGCCATGGCCGCCACGATGAGGCGGGTATACAGGGGGTTGGTCCCCTGTACGAAGTCATAGGCCATCAGGCCGCCCGCCCCGATGAGCAGGAAGCCGGAGAGCACCCCCGCCATGGCGTACAGGGTGTTGCCCTGGGCGTGGAAGGCCTGGCCGTAGCCCTCAAACCGGGGATAGCGCCCCACAAGGCTCAACAGCAGAAGCACCGCGGCCACCAGCACCGACAGGGCAATGAGGGCCGTGGTGGCGGGAGCCCCCGGGATGGGCAGACCGGTGTCCGGCTCAAAGGCGGTGGCCAGTTCCCACCGCCGCAGGGCGAAACCGGCGCCGCCGCCCACCACCGCGATGGCGGGCAACAGGATCTCTTTTCGCATAGTCAGCATCCTTTCCGGATGAAGTGAGTTCAAATATGTAGTATAGCACGATATGGTTAAAAACGCACGGTTTTTTTGCATATCCTATCTTATCGTTTCCTGGCCTAAAAGGCAAGGCTGCTCTTGTATTTTTTCCCCGCTCCTGCTATCATGCCCTGGAAGGAGGGGACTACCATGCAGATCGATCTGACCCGGGGCGGCATCATCCACTACTCCCTGCTCACCTGCGTGCAGCAGTCGGTGATGAACTTCGGCATCCTGATGGTCCAGGGGCTGGTCAACTCCTTCGGGGTCAACGTGATGGCCGCCTTTGCCGCCGCCGTCAAGATCGACGCCTTCGCCTATCTGCCCGTCCAGGACTTCGGCAACGCCTTTTCCACCTTTGTGGCCCAAAACACGGGCGCGTCCCAGCCGGAACGCATCCGCCGGGGTATCCGCTCCGCCGTCTGGGTGTCCATCCTCTTCTGTGTGGTCAGCTCCCTGCTGGTGTGCCTCTTTGCCGCCCCCCTGATGGCCCTCTTTGTGGAGCCGGGGGAGACCGAGATCATCGCCATCGGGGTGGAGTATCTGCGCATTGAGGGGCTGTGCTACTGCGGCATCGGCATCCTCTTCCTGCTCTACGGCCTCTTCCGGGGGCTGGGACGGCCTGGGGTATCGGTGGTGCTGACGGTGATCTCCCTGGGCACCCGGGTGGCCCTGGCCTACCTACTGGCCCCCATCCCGGCCATCGGCCTGAAGGGCATCTGGTGGGCGGTGCCCATCGGGTGGGCTCTGGCCGATCTGGCGGGGCTGCTCTTCTACCTCCGCCGCCCCGTCTGGGCCGGCAATCCATAAAAACAGCGGGACGGCAAGCCGTCCCGCTGTTTTGCTTGTTATGCGTCCGCCTTCTGGCTCTCCAGGTACTCGTCGTAGGTCATCTTGCGGTCGATGAGCTGGCCGTCGGCGGTGAAGTCAAACACCCGGTTACACACGGTCTGGATCAGCTGATGGTCGTGGGAGGCCACCAGCACGTTGCACTTGACGGCCTCCAGGCCGTTGTTGAGGGCGGCGATGGACTCCAGGTCCAGGTGGTTGGTGGGCTGGTCCAGCAGCAGCACGTTGGCGCCGGACAGCATCATGCGGGAGAGCATACAGCGCACCTTCTCGCCGCCGGAGAGGACCTTGACGGGCTTGTACACCTCGTCGCCGGAGAAGAGCATCCGGCCCAAAAAGCCCCGCAGATAGGCCTCGTGGGGATCGGAGGACCACTGGCGCAGCCACTCCACCAGGTTGTCGTCGCAGTCCTTGAAGAACTCGGTGTTGTCCTTGGGGAAGTAGGAGAAGGTGGCGGTCTGGCCCCACTTCACGGTGCCCTCGTCGGGCTCCATCTCGCCGGTAAGGATCTTGAAGAGGGCGGTCTGGGCGTTCTCATTGTCGCCCACAAAGGCGATCTTGTCCCCGTGGCCCACGATAAAGGACACCTTGTCCAGCACCTTCACCCCGTCGATGGTCTTGGACACGTCGGTGACGAAGAGGATGTCCTTGCCCACCTCCCGGTCGGGGGAGAA
>DWXO01000029.1 GCA_019119165.1 Candidatus Flavonifractor intestinigallinarum
GAGCTGGAGGTCATGGCCCTGGAGTGGGGCGGCCTCACCGCCGGCCTCCAGAGCGGCACCATCGACGTGGCCATCGCCGGCCAGTCCATGACGGCGGAGCGTATGGCGGAGGTGGATATGGCGGGTCCCTATTACTACGCCACCATCGTGTGCGTCACCACCGCCGACTCCCCCAACGCCAGCGCCGCCTCCATTCAGGATCTCACCGGCGCCTGCACCGCCCAGTCCGGCACCATCTGGTATGACACCTGCCTGCCCCAGATCGAGGGCGCTGAGATCCAGTCCCCCGCCGACACCGCCCCGGCCATGGTCATGGCCCTCCAGAGCGGCACCGTGGATTTCATCTGCACCGACCTGCCCACCGCCTCCGCCGCCGCGGCCAAGAATGACGACCTGGTCATCCTGAACTTCGAGGGCACCGACGGGGACTTCCAGTTCGCCACCGAGGAGGAGCGGGCTGAGAACGTGAACATCGGCATGTCCGTGGTCAAGGGCAACACCTCCCTGCTGGACGCTCTGAACAGCTACCTGTCCACCATGACGGCGGATGACTTCAACGCCCTCATGGACGAGGCCATCGCCGTCCAGCCCGAGATCTGATCCGTTTCTTTTTCGCCGGGAGGGCGGCCGCCCTCCCGGCGCTTTCACAGAGGAGAGGAGTTTTCCCATGGATAAACTAATTGAACTTGTCATGGACATGGGCAGGCTGTGGGACGCCTTTTGGATGCAGTACCTGGTGGGAATGCGCAACACCCTGATTCTGGCGGTGGCGGCTACCCTGATCGGCTGTGTCATCGGCTTTGCCTGCGGCGTGCTCAACACCATCCCCTACACCAAGCAGGACAACGCTGTGAAGCGCTTTTTCCTCAAGCTTGTCCGGGTGGTCGTCCGCGTCTATGTGGAGGTGTTCCGGGGCACGCCCATGGTGCTGCAGGCGGTGTTCATCTTCTACGGCCTGCCCTATTTCACCGATCAGGCCCTGCAGTTTCGGGGCTATATGGGCATGTGGGCGGCCTCGCTGATCATCGTGTCCATCAATACCGGCGCGTATATGGCCGAATCCGTCCGGGGCGGTATCATCTCCATCGACCCGGGCCAGACCGAGGGGGCCAAGGCCATCGGCATGACCCACGTGCAGACCATGACCAGCGTCATCCTGCCCCAGGCCTTCCGGAACATCATCCCCCAGATCGGCAACAACTTCATCATCAACATCAAGGACACCTCGGTGATGTTCATCATCGGCTTCACGGAGTTCTTCGCCGTCCACCGGAACATCGTGGGCAACAACTATATGTACTTCCAGTCCGCCGCCATCGAGATGATCGGTTACCTGACCATGACCCTCATCGCCTCCTTCCTGCTGCGGCTGCTGGAGCGGCGTCTGGACGGCAGCGACAGCTATGAGCTGGCCCAGGCGGACCAGCTGGTCATGGCCGCCGGCACCTACAGCCACCCCAGCCGGGGCACGCCCTTTGACGAGCGCAGCACGGAGGGCGCCCTCACCGAGGAACAGCGGGAACGCAAGCGTCAGGAGTTGAAGCACGGACGGAATAGGGGGGGACGGTAATGAACGACACGATCTTGGAAGTGCGGCACCTCAGCAAGGCCTTCGGCAGCCACCAGGTCCTGAAGGACATTGACTTCACCGTCCGGGCCGGGGACGTGACCAGCATCATCGGCGCCTCCGGGTCCGGCAAGTCCACCCTGCTGCGGTGCATCAACCTGCTGGAGACGCCCACCGGCGGCCAGATCCTTTTCCACGGCCAGGACATGACCGGCAGAGGGGTGAACGCCTCCCGGTACCGGTCCAAGATGGGCATGGTGTTCCAGTCCTTCAACCTGTTCAACAACATGACGGTGCTGGAGAACTGCATGGTGGGACAGGTCAAGGTATTGAAGAAGTCCAAGGAAGAGGCCCGGGAGAACGCCATGAAATACCTGGACCAGGTGGGAATGGCCCCCTACATCAACGCCAAGCCCCGGCAGATCTCCGGCGGCCAGAAGCAGCGGGTGGCCATCGCCCGGGCCCTGGCCATGGAGCCGGAGGTGCTGCTCTTTGACGAGCCCACCTCCGCCCTGGACCCGGAGATGGTGGGAGAGGTGCTCTCCGTCATGCAGGACCTGGCGCAAAACGGCATGACCATGCTGGTGGTCACCCACGAGATGGCTTTTGCCCGGGATGTGAGCACCCATGTGGTGTTTATGGCCGATGGGATCATTTGCGAGGAGGGGAAGCCGGAGGAGGTCCTCGCCGCCCCGAAGCAGCAGCGGACCAGGGAGTTCCTCTCCCGGTTCATGGCCCGGTAAAACCAGAACCAGAAAGATCAAACGAGGGACGCGGCATAAGCCGCGTCCCTCGTTTTGCTGTATGATCGGATATCCCCGCCTCACTCCAGCACAGGCTCCAGGCCGGGGAGATAGGTGGTGTAAAGCTGGACGTGGTCCTTGATACACCGCCAGGAGCTGAAGGCGTTGCCGGTGACACAGATATATTCGCCGCCGCCGCTGAGCTGGGCGTAGCTGGCGGCGCAGCTGCCGGACTCGTCCACAAAGCCGGTCTTGGCCCCCAGGACCTCCAGGCCCTCCGGCACGTGGTCCTCGATCTTCCGCAAAAACCAGTTGGACAGGACCATCCCCTCCGGGTGGGCCTCGCTGGCGGGGATCTCATAGACCTTGGTGGTCAGGACCTGGCGGCACAGCTCGTTGTCCAGGGCCGCCTTCAGGATCATGGCCATGTCGTAGACGGTGCAGGTGTTGGCGTCGTCATACAGGCCGATGCAGTTGGCGAAGTGGGCCGTGTCGCTGAGCCCCAGCTCCTCCACCTTCTCATTCATCAAGACCACAAAGTCCTCCTGGGACCCGGCCACGTACTTGGCCAGCCCCAGGCAGGCGTCGGCCCCGGAGGGCAGGATGGCCCCGTAGAACAGGTCCCGGACCGTCACCGCCTCGTCCTTGAGAAAGCCCGCCACGGAGCATTCGTTAAGGTAGCAGTAGTTGGTGATATCAAAGTCGATGACCACCGTGTCGTCCAGGCTGCCGTGGTTCGCCACCTCCTCCGCCGCCACCAGGACGGTGAGGATCTTGGTCATGGAGGCGGGGCTGATGACCGCGTCGGCGTTTTTCTGGGCCAGGATGGTCCCCTCCCCCAGGTCCACCACCACGGCGTACTGGCTGGCCAGCTCCTCCCCCACCTGGGCGGTGTCCTCCGTTGCCACGGCGGCATAGGAGATCGCAGGCGCCGCCTTTGTCATAAGAGACACAGCCGCCGCCTGGGCCGTGTTCCCCGTCTCGTGGCGGACCTGGACGGGTCGGATCGCCTTCCCGCTGCCGGCGTCCTCCGCATGGCCCCCGGTGCTGAAGGCCAGCAGCCCCACCGCCACGCACAGCAGCGCCGCCGCGGGAACCGCCCGCAGCAGCAAACGCCGCCGCCGCTCCCGCTGGCGCTGCCGCCGGGCGGCGATCCGCTGGGCCCGCCGCCGGGCCCGCTCCTCCTCTGATATGCTGAAAGGATACTGATTGTCCATCCGCTTCGCTCCTGTCAGTGAATCCATGTGAGATAAAGCATAGTAAATTATAGTATATCCGATTTTTTCCGAAAGAGCAAGACCGGGTTGGGATTTTCCTCTTGCCAGGGGTGTAGGTTTGTCAAACATATTGGACAGTGAATTTGTTCGGAGAAAGCCAACTAAGCGGTCTCATGGGGAAGTTGTTGGAGCGGCGGTTGTGGACAGCGAGCTGCATTGCGAAGTCATCCAGGGAGTAAAAACTGTGGCAGGAATAGAAGCGTTTCTGATCCTCGCGGTGACTACGCTCCACTTTACCGTTGTGGCGAGGCGTGTAGGGTCGGATGAGCTTGTGGCGGATACCCAGTTGGGCGGCGGTGGTCTCAAACAAAGTAGGGAGATCCCGCTTGCTGTTGGAGAAACGGTTGGTAAATTCAAAACCGTTGTCGGTCTGGACACATTCCACGCGGATTCCCCGGCGGGCGTACCATTTGGACAGCTTTTTCAGAAAGTCAGCGGAGGAAAAGGTGGACTGCTCCGGGTAAGCAGCCAGGAAGCGCA
>DWXO01000030.1 GCA_019119165.1 Candidatus Flavonifractor intestinigallinarum
ACTACAACAACCGCAGAATTAAGGCAAAGCTAAAGGGCTTGCCGCCTGCAATACACAGACAACAAGCCCTTTCGGCTTCTTAAACAATTTTCGATTTCAAATATTGTCTAACTTTTTGGGGTCACTTCACAACGCAGTATCCGCCCGTTTTTTCTTTTCCCTGAACAGGCTGGAGACAATTCAACCTATTGACACACAAGGACTTTTGACATATACTTAACAAAGTTAAATAGTTGGAGGGAATTGTAGTTGTCATGGAATGGACGGATATGATGCACTACCAGCAGCAGATGCAAAAGATCATACGAGCCCTGCTGCCCGCGGGAAAATCCTTGCTGACCGCCAGCGAATGCGAGCTGCTGGCCCATCTGTATCTGCGGCCGGAGGAGAACACGCCCTATTTGCTCAGTCAGGGCAGCGGCATGAAAAAAGAGGCGGTAAGCCGCTGTCTGAAGTCCCTCTATGAAAAAAACTGCATACGCAAGCAGCGGCAGATAACGGACGAGCGAAGCTACCGCCTGTTTATCACCGAGACCGGCCTTGACGAATTGAAACGGGGCTATGAGAGCATTTTGCAGCCCTTCTATGATCTATGGCGCAGTGCCGGCGCGGATTTTGAGGCGTTTATGCGTGATGCGGACAGGCTTGCCGCCCATATTGAGAAAGGACAGGAAAAGACCCATGACCATGAAGTTTTATGACGCGCTGCAGCTGGACCCCTCCATACTGAAGCGGAAGATCGCCGCCAGTGACGCCAGGCGTGAGAAAACCTACTATTGGCTGGCCATCGCGGTTCGCTCCGTGCTTATCGTGGCCTTTGCCATCGTGTTTATCAGCCTGTTGTCCGGGGTGTTTGGGGCCGACAATACGCCGCTGGCGGTGGCGCTGTTCTGCATGATGCTGGGCATCCGCTTTGTCAATTTTGAGTATTGCATCGGCGATTCCCTGGTGACCCTGGCGGCGGTACTGGCGATTCTGGTGCTGGTGCCCAGCGCGGCGGCGGTCCTTCCGCCGGTACTTTTGATCCCGCTGCACTTTGCGGCCTTTCTTGCGCTGCTCTGTATGACCACCCAGCGGCCTGAAATGGGGAACGGCGGCCTGTACAGCTTCGCCTACATTTATCTGGCGGGCAACCCGGTGATGGGGGAGGCGCTTGTGCGCCGGGGACTGCTGGCGCTGGTGGGTTATCTCATCTGCGGCGCCATCCTGTTTGCCAAGCACCGGGACCAGCACAGGGCAACACGGTTTCACCATGTTGTGCGGAGGTTTGATCTTTCCGTGCCGGTCCACCTGTGGCAGCTGCGGATGGCCCTTGGGGTGAGCCTGGTGTTGTCCGCCGGACAGGTCTTTGGCGTGGAGCGGTTTATGTGGATGGGATTTGCCTGCGCATCGCTGTTGTCGGAATATCCTTACTCCGGCAATACGTTTACCCGTTTCTGGCAGCGGATTGTGGGGGCGGTGGCAGGCTCCTGCGGATTTTTTGTCCTCTACCTGCTCACGCCCGAGGCCTTCCATGAATGGATGGGACCTTTGGGCGGGCTGTGCCTGGGCTTTTGTACCGATTACCGGTATAAAACAGCCATGAATTGCTTCGGAGCGCTGATGCTGGGCGCCGGAATCTACGGACTCCAGGGCGCGGTGGTGCTGCGGATTGTGGACACCCTCTTGGGCGTGACCTTTGGCCTGGCCTTCGCGGCCATCTTCCACCGGCTGGCAGCGGTGAGAGTGCTGCCCGCTGCGGAAGGGGAGTAAGACGACGGCGCGGGCATGACCTTTTTCACGGGGTTATCCCGCGGTGGGCCTTTTGCTGGACTCCTTACCGTGTTATACTGTGTACAGAGAACCTGTCATATGGTCGGAAAGGAGTGTATCATATGCCTATATTGGGTGCGATCCTGACGCCCCATCCCCCTGTGCTGCTGCCCGAAGTGGGCCGGGGAAGGGAGCGTGAGATTGGCGCCACCGGTCAGGCCATGCGCGCCGCCGCCAGAGAGGTGGCGCGGTGGAACCCGGATGTGCTCATTGTGGCCTCGCCCCATACTGTGATGTACAGGGACTATTTCCACATCGCCCCCGGAGAGGGTGCGGCGGGGAATATGTCCGCTTTTGGAGCGCCTCAGGTGCGCCTTGAGGTGGAGTACGACGCTCCCCTGCGGGATGAGATTGTGCGCCGGGCCCAGGATGCCGGCCTGGAGGCCGGAACCCTTGGGCAGCGAAACCCCGCCCTGGATCACGGGGTCCTGCTCCCCCTTACGTTCCTCCGGGGGGCGGGAGTGGATTGCCCGATTATTCGCATGGGCCTGGCCGATTTTTCCGCCCTGGACCACTACCGGATGGGCCGGTGTGTGGCCGAAGCGGTGGAGGCTCTGGGCCGCCGGGCCGTATTTGTGGCCAGCGGAGACCTCTCCCATAAGCTGAAAGCCGACGGCCCCTACGGCTTTGCCCCGGAGGGCCCCGTATTTGATACAGCGGTCACCGACGCCATGGCTTCGGGGGATTTTCTGCAATTTCTCACCATGGACCCAACCCTCTGTCATCAGGCGGCTGAATGCGGCCTGCGCTCCTTCCAGATGATGGCGGGGGCTCTGGACGGGCTGGCGGTGGAGCCCCGGCTTCTAAGCCATGAGGGCCCCTTTGGAGTGGGGTACGCGGTGGCTCTGTTTCCGGTCACCGGGCAGGACGAGAGCCGTCGGTATGCCCCTGTCCTGCAGCAGGCCCGGCGGACCCGCCTGGCGGAGGAACGGACCAGGGAGGACGCCTGGGTGCGGCTGGCCCGGCTGTCCCTGGAGACCTGTGTGCGTACCCGTCGTACCCTGGACAAGCTGCCCGAGGGACTGCCTCAGGAGCTGACCGACCATACGGCGGGGGCCTTCGTGTCCCTTCATGTAGACGGACGCCTGCGGGGGTGTATCGGCACCATCGCCCCCACCCGGGAGAATGTGGCCTGGGAGATCGTCCAAAACGCTGTCTCCGCCGGGACCCGCGATCCGCGCTTTCCGGAGGTACAGGCCCAGGAGCTGGATGACCTGGAGTACAGCGTGGATGTGCTGGGAGAGCCGAAGCCTGTGGACTCCGCCGCCCAGCTGGACCCCAGACAATACGGGGTTATTGTGAGCTGCGGCCAGCGGCGGGGGCTGCTGCTGCCTGACTTGGAGGGCGTGGATACGGTGGAGCAGCAGCTGGATATCGCCCGGCATAAGGGCGGGATCAGCCCTCAGGAGCCGTACCAGATCCAGCGGTTTCGGGTGGTGCGTCACCGATGAGCGCCCGATGCCCGCTGTGCTTTCACCACTGTGACCTGGAGGAGGGGCAGACGGGACTGTGCCGGGCCAGAGCCAACCGGGGCGGACGGATCGTCTCCCTGAACTACGGCAAGCTGACCGCGCTGGCCCTGGACCCCATTGAGAAAAAGCCTCTGCGCCGGTTCCACCCCGGCAGCATGGTGCTGTCGGTGGGCAGTTTTGGCTGCAATCTGCGCTGCCCCTTTTGCCAGAACGTTGAGATTGCCGGGGCGGGGGAGGAACTCCCCACCCGTACCTGCTCGCCGGAAAGACTGGTGGAGGAGGCCCGCCGCCTGGTCGACCGGGGCAATATTGGTGTGGCCTACACCTACAACGAGCCGCTGGTGGGCTATGAGTATGTGCGGGACTGCGCCGCGCTGGTGCATGAAGCCGGGCTGCTCAATGTGCTGGTGACCAACGGTACCATTGAGGAGGAGCCGTGGCTGGAGTTGCTGCCGCTGATGGATGGGGTGAATATCGACCTGAAGGGCTTTACGGAGCACTGGTACCGTACTCTGGGCGGCGACCTCACGTCGGTGAAGCGCTCTATCTCCCTGGCCGCGAGCCGCTGCCATGTGGAGGTCACCACTCTGATCGTGCCGGGTGAAAACGACACCGAGGAAGAGATCCGCGCCCTGTCCGGGTGGCTTGCCTCGGTCAGCCCCCACATCCCCCTGCATATCTCCCGCATCTTTCCCCGCCACCTTATGACGGACCGTCCGCCCACGCCGGTGGAGACGGTATACCGGCTGGCCGATGTGGCCCGGGAGCGTCTGCGGTATGTCTATACCGGAAACTGCTGAATATAGGATCAATGAAATGGACGCCCGGCTTTAGCCGGGCGTCCATTTCATTCACGCGTCATCTGAAAAGAGGTCAGATGGGTTTGCAGCTGCTCCCAAAACAGCTCCGCCGCCTTGGAGAAGGTCTGAGATTTTTTCCAAACCAGGTGCATCCCCAGCTCCAGCTTTGGCGTCAGGGGTCGGAAGCACAGGTTGCTGCCGGTGGTGTTGACCAGCTTGTCCAGGGTAAAGGCGTATCCAAGTCCCTCGTCCACCATCAGAGAGGCGTTGTAGATCAGATTATAGGTGGCGACGGTGTGGAGTTCCGTGGGCTCTTTTTTGAGCCAGCGGTACAGACCGCTTTTGTTGTCCACCTGCCGGGAGAGGATGAGGGGCTTGTCCCACAGGTCCCGGGGAGAGACGGCGTCCTGCCCGGCCAGCGGGCTGTCCCGCCGCATGAGCACCCCCCAGGTGTCCTTCATGGGCAGTTCCATGTAGTGGTACCTTGTTTTATCCAGGTCCCCCAAAAGGATGCCGAAATCCAGCAGTCCCTTGTCCAGCCGCTCGCATACGTCCACGGCATCGCCGCTGACAATGTGGAAATGGATGCCCGGATGGCGCTCCCGCAGCTGCTTGGCGGCGCTGACGATCTGGCGCACGCCGTCGGTCTCGCCGGTGCCGATGTAGATGTCCCCGTTGACGGTGTTGCCTGACTGCATGATCTCTTTTTCCGTTCGGCCCACCAGCTCCAGGATTTCCTCCGCCCGTTTCCGTAGCAGCATACCGTCCTCGGTCAGGGTGATCTTCCGGCTGCCCCGGACCATTAGCTGCTTGCCCAGCTCCTCCTCCAGCTCCTTGAGCTGCCTGGAGAGGGTGGGCTGGGTCAGGTGGAGGGAGTGAGCCGCCGCCGAGATATTCTGCTCCCGGGCCACGGCCAGAAAGTATTGCAGCACTCTCAATTCCATTGCGCTCACCTCTGGGTATATGATAACATGGCGTAACGATAGGTTTCAAGCATAGTAAGATATTCTGTATAGGTATTTGTTATCTGAATCCGCCGGTGATACAATGGAACCAAATATCTAAGGATTGGGAGCAGATTATGGATTTAGCTGAATTTTTAGAGCATCTGAACAGCGGCAAGCCGGTGAACGGCGGAAGCGAGGCCCACCAGTTCATGCACGGCGTCAGCCAGGAGGCCCTGCGGATTACCGCGGAGATCAATGGGAGCTACCATGAGCCGGCTCAGCTGCGGGCGCTGTTTTCTGAACTGACCGGCAGGCCGGTGGATGAGAGCTTCGGGCTTTTCCCACCCTTTTACACCGACTGCGGAAAGAATATCCACATTGGCAAAAATGTGTTTATCAATATGGGGTGCAAGTTTCAGGACCAGGGCGGTATTTTCATCGGGGATGGGGCACTCATCGGCCACAATGTGGTGCTGGCTACCCTCAACCACGCCGCCTCCCCCAAGGATCGGGGCAGCATGATTCCCGCGCCCATCCGGATCGGAAAAAATGTGTGGGTGGGCGCCAATGCCGTCATTCTGCCCGGTGTGACCATCGGGGACGGCGCCATTGTGGCCGCCGGAGCGGTGGTGAACCGGGATGTGCCGGAAAATACCGTGGTAGGCGGCGTACCTGCAAAAGTCATACGAACCATTCATGAGGAGGAACAGGCATGAGCAAACGGGTTTTGGTACTCTCCACCAGTCTGCGTCCCAACAGCAACTCCGACCTGCTGGCCCGGCAGTTTGCCCAGGGCGCTCAGGAGGCGGGACATCAGGTGGAACTGGTTTCCCTGCGGGACAAGGAGCTGCACTTTTGCCGGGGCTGTCTGGCCTGTTTGAAGCAGTCCCGGTGCGTGATTCAGGACGACGCCAATGCCATTGTGGAAAAAATGGGGGCGGCGGATGTGATCTGCTTTGCTACGCCGGTGTACTACTACGAGATGTCCGGTCAGATGAAAACCCTGCTGGACCGGGCCAATTGCCTGTACGCCGCTGACTATGCCTTCCGGGACATCTACCTGCTCACCGCCTCCGCCGAGGAGGAGGACAGCGCCTCCGACGGCCCTGTAAACGGCCTGAGCGGCTGGATTGCCTGCTTTGAAAAGGCCCGGCTGGCCGGTGTGGTGCGGGGCGGCGGCGTCAACGAGCCGGGGGAGATGTCCCGCCGGATGGAAAAGCTGGCCGAGGCCTATGAGCTGGGTAAGCGCGTATGAACACTGCGGCAAGATGGTTTTGTATGCTGCTTGCCGTATGCGGCCTGTCGGCCTGCGGAGCCGGTGACAGTCTGGGAGAGGCCGGCACGACGCCCCAATCCGTAGAGTCGGCGTCCAGTCAGGAGGGAACGTCCTTGAAGATCACAGTGGGCAAGGAAGAACTGATGGCCACATGGGAGGACAACAGCTCCGCCCGGGAATTTCAGGAGCTGCTGGAACAGGGATCGGTGACCATCGAAATGGAGGATTACGGCGGTTTTGAAAAGGTGGGGGCGCTGGGTACTGATCTGACTCGAAACGACCGGCAGATCACCACGGAACCGGGAGATGTGATCCTCTATCAGGGAAATCAGATCACTATCTATTACGGTACCAATACCTGGAGCTTTACCCGACTTGCAAAAATTGATGATCCAGCCGATTTACAGGAAAAGCTGGGAGAGGGCAGGGTCCAGGTCACATTTTCTCTTGGATAGGAGGTAGCTGTTATGGCAGTGAAGCAGACGGCGGGCAGAGACGCCCTGGGGGAGTTTGCCCCCAAATTCGCGGAATTGAACGATGATGTGCTGTTTGGCCAGGTGTGGAGCCGGGAGGACAAGCTCTCCCTGCGGGACCGCTCTCTGGTTACAGTCGTGGCCCTGATGGCCCAGGGGCTGGTGGACAGCTCCTTCCAGTACCACCTGACCACCGCCAGGCAAAACGGCATTACCCGGCAGGAGATCGCGGAGATCCTGACCCACGCCGCCTTTTACGCCGGCTGGCCCAAGGCCTGGGCGGCCTTCCGTATGGCCAAGGAGGTGTGGGCCGGGGAGGATGGCGGCGACGGCAAGGCCATGCACCAGAAGGAGATGGTATTCCCCATTGGAGCGCCCAATGACGGGTTCGCCCAATATTTTGTGGGGCAGAGCTATCTCCAGCCCCTCTCCACCAGTCAGGTGGGGGTGTATAACGTGACCTTTGAGCCGGGCTGCCGCAACAACTGGCACATTCATCACGGCGACAAAGGAGGCGGCCAGATCCTGGTCTGCGTGGCGGGCCGTGGCTGGTACCAGGAATGGGGGAAGCAGGCCAGAGCGCTTCATCCAGGCGATGTGGTCAACATCCCCACAGGGGTCAAGCACTGGCACGGCGCGGCGTCCGACAGCTGGTTCTCCCACCTTGCCCTGGAGGTGCCCGGCGAAAACTGCTCCAATGAGTGGCTGGAGGCAGTCTCTGAAACAGAATATGAGAAACTGGGCTGATTTTTCCCCTGCAAAAAGGCTCCCGTCGGTTTGACGGGAGCCTTTTTGCAGGGGAAGTTTTTTAAAACTTATGTATACTGCTTGGAACTATCTCGGGCAGAAAAAAAGCAAAACAGCAAATATCATAAAATTTCCGCTCAAAACTTGTCGAACAGCCGGATTTCTGTTATGCTATTGTCAATCGCATGATCCGAGACAGCAAAGACTCTGATTCAGAAAGGAAAGCCCATGGTAAGAAAGAAAGCAGCATCCCTTCTGCTGGCAGGCGCACTGCTGGCAGCTACGATTTCTCTGCCCCTTGGCGGGACGGTCCAGGCCGCGGGGAGCGGCGAGTCCTTTACCGACGTGGTTCCCGGCGCGTGGTATGCCGGCGCGGTATCCTATGTGTATGACAATGGCTTGATGAGCGGTATTTCCGGCAGTATGTTTGCGCCGGAGCTGTCCATGAGCCGGGCCATGCTGGCCACGGTACTCTACCGGATGGCGGGCAGTCCGGCGGTGAGCGGTCGGGATGATTTTACCGACACGGAAAACGACACCTGGTATTCCAGCGCGGTGCTGTGGGCCCAGCAGAACGGCTATGTGACCGGCTACAGCAGCCAGACCTTTGGCACCAACGATCCGGTGACCCGGGAGCAGGTAGCCACCATTTTGTGGCGCTATGCGGGCAGCCCCGCCGCCAGCGGCGGCACGCCCTATGCCGATGAGGAGGAGATCTCCTCCTGGGCGGCGGCCGCGGTGGACTGGGCCCAGGCGGATCAGGTCATCAGCGGCAAGCCGGGGAATTGCTTTGATCCTGCGGGACAGGCCACCCGGGCGGAGACGGCGGTCATTCTGACCCGCTATGACCAGAACAGCCAGCCAGAGCCGGAGCCCACCCCCACACCGACCCCCACCCCAACCCCCACCCCAACCCCAACGCCCACTCCTACTCCTACTCCTACTCCTACCCCCACTCCCACCCCGACACCCACGCTTACCCCTGAGCCCACCCCCAGCGAAAGCCAGGAGCCTGAGCCTACGCCCAGTGAAAGCCCCGAGCCGGAGCCTACCCCCACGCCGCTGCCCATCCCCGCCAACCCCTACGACAGCGAGGCCTTCTATGTCAACGAGGACGGCTTCCTCAGCTACAGCGGCGACGCGGAGAGCCATGTGGGGATCGACGTATCCTCCCACCAGGGTAAGATCGACTGGGATCAGGTGGCGGAATCCGGCGTGGAATTTGCCATCATCCGGGCAGGCTACCGGGGATATACGGTGGGGAAAATCGTGCAGGACCCCTATTTCACCTACAATATGGAGAACGCCACCCGGGTGGGCATCGATGTAGGCGTCTACTTCTTCTCCCAGGCCATCAACGAGGAGGAAGCCGAGGAGGAGGCCTATCAGACCCTGGCGTGGATCGAGGAATATGATGTGACCTATCCGGTGGTGTTTGACTGGGAGTATGTCAGCGACAGCAGCAGCCGTACATACAACATGACCTACCAGGAGATCATCGACTGCACCAAGGCATTCAACGACATCGTCCAGCAGGCGGGGTATCAGCCCATGGCCTACAGCAATCCCAATCTGGTGAGCAAGGGCTTTGACCTCTCCCAGCTCCAGGAGTATCCCTTCTGGCTGGCCCACTATACCACCGGCTGGACCCCCACCACCTTCCCGTATTACTACGATATGTGGCAGTATTCCAGCAGCGGGATCGTCAGCGGGATCGAGGGCCGGGTGGACCTGAACATCTGTCTGGTGGATTTGAAACGGACCAATCGATCATAAGGTACGATCAGGGGCGCGGCGGTCAGCCGCACCCCTGATCTTTTTTATGGTGATATTGACATATGCCGAAAACTGGCGTATGATGGAACCATAATAATTGGCATATGCCGGGAAAAGGAGCGACACAGTATGAAGATCGCAGTTGCCAGCGTGGGAACAGAAGTGGGCGGCCATTTCGGTCATTGCGAGCATTTCCGCATCTACACCGTGGAGGACGGCAAGATCCAGGGGGAGGAGCTGGTGCCCAATCCGGAGCACAAGCCCGGCTTCCTGCCCAACTTCCTGGGAGATATGGGGGTTGAAGTGGTCATTGCCGGTGGTATGGGCGCCCACGCCGTGTCTCTGTTCCAGCAGCGGAACATCAAGACCATGATGGGGGTCCAGGGGGATGCCCGCACTGCCGTGGAGCAATACCTGAAGGGTGAGCTGAAATCCACCGACGCCGTCTGTCATCACCACGACCACGAGCATGAGCATCACCACGACCACCACTGCGGCGGTCACCACCACGACGCATAAAACAGGTAAAAAAGGGTCCCGCCGGTGACGGCGGGACCCTTTTTCGTTGTGAGCTTACAGTCCGTCGTGGTTGACGGCCCGGTTGATGGCGGACAGGATGCCCTTGAGGGGGGCCAGGTTGATGTTGTGGCTCATACCCACGCCGAACCAGTCCTTGCCGTCCTGATCCTGGAGATGGATGTAGGCCACGGCCTGGGAGTCAGAGCCCTGCTTGATGGCGTGCTCCTTGTAGTCGATGAAGGTAAAGCGGTCCATCTTCTGGCCGTGGATGGCGTTGAAGAAGGCGTCGATGGGGCCGTTGCCCGAGCCCTGTACCTGGAACACGGTGTCGGTGTGGCGGAGGGTGCCGGCAAAGGTGACGTGGGAGTGCCCCTCTTCATCGGTAAACTCGGCGAAGGAGTGGCGCACCATCTCGTAGGGCTTGACGGCGTCGATGTAGTGGGTCTTGAACAGGTTGTAGATGGCCTCCGGCTTGAGCTCCTTGCCCACCCGGTCGGTCTCCACCTGGACGATGTGGCCGAACTCGGGGTGCATGGCCTTGGGCAGGTCGAAGCCGAAGGAGTGCTGCATGACGAAGGCGGAGCCGCCCTTGCCCGACTGGGAGTTGATGCGGATGATAGGCTCATACTGCCGCCCCACGTCGGCGGGATCGATGGGCAGGTAGGGCACCTCCCAGTATTCGGTGCCGCTCTCCTCCATATAGCGGGTGCCCTTGTTGATGGCGTCCTGGTGGGAGCCGGAGAAGGCGGTGAATACCAGCTCGCCCACATAGGGCTGCCGTTCGCCGATCTTCATCTTGGTGACCTTCTCATACACATCCCGGATCTTGTTGATGTTGGAGAAGTCCAGCTTGGGGTCCACGCCCTGGGTGTACAGATTGAGGGCCAGAGTGACCATATCCACGTTGCCGGTGCGCTCGCCGTTGCCGAAGAGGGTGGCCTCCACCCGCTCGGCTCCTGCCAGCAGGCCCATCTCGGCGGTGGCCACGCCCTCGCCCCGGTCGTTGTGGGGGTGGAGGGAGATGATGGCGCACTCCCGGCTGGGCAGCTTGTCGATGAAATACTCGATCTCGTCGGCAAAGTAGTTGGGCATACAGTTCTCCACCGTGGTGGGCAGGTTGAGAATAATCTTGTGGTCGGGGGTGGCTCCGATGGCCTCGATGACCGCCTGGCAGATCTCCACGGCGGCATCCATCTCGGTGCCCATGAAGGATTCGGGGGAATACTCGTACCGGAGATCCATACCGGCGTCAATGGCGGGCTGGCTCAGCTCCCGGATGAGCTGGGCGGCGTCCACGGCGATCTTGGTGACGCCGGCCACGTCGGTGTGGAACACCACCTTCCGCTGGAGGGTGGAGGTGGAGTTGTAGAAGTGGAAGATGACGTGCTTGGCCCCGTCGATGGCCTCAAAGGTCTTGCGGATCAGGTGTTCTCTGGCCTGGACCAGCACCTGGATGGTCACGTCGTCGGGGATGTGTCCCCCCTCGATGAGGGTGCGGATGAACTCATACTCGGTCTCGGAGGCGGAGGGGAAGCCCACCTCGATCTCCTTTACGCCGATGTCAACCAGGGTGTGGAAGAGCTCCAGCTTCTCCTCCACGTTCATGGGGTCGATGAGGGCCTGGTTACCGTCCCGCAGGTCCACGGAGCACCAGACGGGGGGCGCTTTCAGCTCCTTGTCGGGCCAGGCACGCTTTTCCATTTTCAGAGGGACGAAGGGGATGTACTTTTCCTGTGCGGGTTTCATAGCTAAAATTCCTCCTTGGGCCAGGGAATAGAAAACGCCCCTGACCAGATTATGGTCAGGGGCGTAAGATACGCGGTACCACCCTGCTTCCGCCCGCCGTCACCGGCGAACGCTCACGGCCTCCAACAAGGCCCCGGCCGATAACGTGGCCGTGACGGCCTGCCCTACAACAGCGGCTTCAGGCAGGCGGCTCCGGGATCAGTATCCGCACGCTTTCCTCCGCCGGTTCGCACCAACCACCGGTTCTCTGAGGAGGATGGGACGTGCCTTCTTCCCATCATTGCCTGTTCTGGGATTCGATTGTTAATCATTCTAGCCGAACCGTCCGGTTTTGTCAAGAGGCAGTTTCCGCCGGCATATGGGGGGCGGGTGTCACCCGCCCTCAGAGGTCCGCTGCCAGCGGATGCCGGGGGACAGGGTGTCGAAGGGAACTTCTCCAAATTCCATGCCCAGGTCGCTCCTCAGAGGGGCCAGCGCCTTGGGGTGAAGGGAGGTGGAATAGAGCCCCAGATAGGCCAGCCCCTCCTGGTCATACACCGACAGGTAGAAACCGGGCTCCAGGTCATGGTTGGTGGCGCACACCGCCAGCCGGCCCTGGGCATAATCCATGCCCAGCAGGTTTGCTCCATATCCGTCTTTGGAGTAGAAGGAGTAGCCGGACTGCTCCTGGGTCAGAGTGTGGGTGGAGAGGGCGGTGGTCCAGGCTCCATCCTTCTGTTCCACCACCGTGAAACGGAACCGGTCCTTGTCAGCGACAACTGCTACAAAGAAGTCATCCCCTTGCAGCAGATCGTAGAAGGGGTCCGATTCCCCGGCGGGCATCAGATCCTGGGTGTCCAGCAGCACCATGTTCCGGTCAAAGACCCGCAGCCGGAGGACGCCTTCCTCTACGGTGAGCAGGAAGAGGGTGGAGCCGTCCTGGCTGGCCCAGAACTGCTGGGCGATACTGCCCTCCGGTAGAGAGAAGAGGGTCTCCAGGCTGCCCTCGGTTTTGTCCTCGTTGGTGGTCAGGCGGTAGATCCCCCAGCCGCCGGGAATGGCGCTGCCGTCGGCAGAAAATTCCTGGTAGCTCTCCCAGCTGAAGTAGTGGACCTTCAGGAGGAAGAGAATGGCGTCGTCGGTCTCCACCGTGTCAACGGTGCATTCCAGGCTGTATTGTGGGTCATTCTCCACGTCGGTGCGGGTCTCCTTGCCCCGTTCATTCTTTTTGACCGTGATCTCCACTTGATAGTCCTGGGGGATGGGAATGGAGAAGTAGTCCTCAAAAGTCTGGCCCACAGGGTCAAACCATATGCCGTTGCCGTCCAGATAGACCCTTATGGGCCAGGCGTCATAGACCTCCGCAAGACGGATCTGCCGGGTGCGGGTCTCCCCGGCGGGGGTCTCGTCGGCCACCAGCTGGACGGCCTCCTCCCAGTCAGAGCTGCTGCCCAAGGGGATCCTAATGTCCAAGACGTCCGGTGTTCCGTCGACGGAGCGGACCATGGGATAGGGACTGGCAAGATTGAGCAGGTTGAATTGGGCGTTGCGCAGGCCAAGGGAGGAAAAGTCAAAGCGGCTATCGGTGTCTCCCGGCCGGGCGGCGGGCACGGTAAGCTCCCACAGCATGGCGTTCTGGCAGTAGACGGGCAGGGAGAGCTCCAGCCCCTCCGCCGCCGCCTGGTCCCCGGCCAGGGTCTCGGCCTCCACGGTGACGGAACTGCCCTTCCACTGCACGGCGATGGAGACGCCGGTGAGCACGGCAGCGGAGAACAGGGCCAGCAGCAAAACCAAAATAGAGGTGCGTTTCATCGTCTCACTCCTTCTGGTCGGTCAGCTGGTCCAAGGCCCGGCTGACCCGGTCGGCTTGGTAGTGATAGGTCTCCTTTACATAATCCATCAGGCTGCGCCCTTCCTCCTCCAGCTGGAAGGTGGTTACATCGCCCGCCACTGTCCCCTGGTGGAGAAGCACGGCGCGGCCGATAAAGTGCTGGACCTCCTCTAGCAGGTGGGTGGACAGCAGGATGGTTTCCTGGGGCTCCAGAATGCCCAGCAGCACCTTGTAAAAATCTTCCCGGTTGAAGATGTCGTTGCCGGCAAAGGGCTCATCCATCAGGATGTAATCCGCCCCCTGGCTCAGGGCCAGGATGACCTCGAATTGATTCTTCTGTCCGGAGGAAAAGCTCCGGATGGTCTTGTTCAGCGGCAGCTGGAAGAAGTCCATCAGGGCGGCGAACCGCCGCTCCCGGAAGGTGGGGAAGTGCTCCTGAAAGAAGTCCCGGTGCCCGGCGGCGGTGAGGGCGGGGAAGTAGGAGTGCTCGCAGGTGGCGAAGGCCAGCCGGGCGATATTTTTGGGGGTGACGGGGGCCCCGTC
Source organism: Candidatus Flavonifractor intestinigallinarum (assembly GCA_019119165.1). Classification (GTDB taxonomy): domain Bacteria; phylum Bacillota; class Clostridia; order Oscillospirales; family Oscillospiraceae; genus Flavonifractor; species Flavonifractor intestinigallinarum. The sequence goes on from DWXO01000030.1 coordinate 13,922, forward strand.
CAGGGTGATCTCCCCCTCGTACCGCAGCAGGCCCAGGATGCACTTCATCAGGGTGGTCTTGCCCGCGCCGTTTTCCCCGAACAGGCCCACGATCTCCCCGGGACCCAGGGACAGGCTTACTCCGGCCAGAGCCTGGGTGCCCTGGCGGTAGGTCTTTTTCACATCGCTCAGAACCAGCATAAAATACCTCCAATTCCTTCCCATGGGTTTTCCGGCAGATGGCCCGCCGGGGTGAGGGTCTGATACAACAGGATGCACAGCAGGACGGCCAGGGCGGCGGCCAGCAGGGTGAGGGCCAGCAGTACCGCGGGACCGGCCAGACAGCGCCGCCACAGCTCCCCCCGCCGGGGGAGACGGCGCATCAGGTAGATGCTTTTGCTCCCCTGCCAGTGCCAGAGATAGTGAAAGAGGGGGAGCAGCACCAGACACAGAGCCACGATCCAGAACCCCAGCAGGCCCCGGCCGAAGATCATGGCAAAGGGGGCAATGGGGGTGCTCCGATCCAGGAAGTGTTGGGAGAGGGAGATGTAGAGGGGGATTTTGGCCTCGTCGAAGTGGATCAGAAAGCCAAGAACGGCGGAGCACCAGGACACCAGAAGCGCGCACAGCGTCACTTCCACCGTGGTTTGCCAGGGCCAGCCTGCGGGGAAGAGCCGGGCCAGACACCGAGCCAGCTTACTCCTCATCCTCACTCACCCCCGTGACGCTTTTCCAGAAATAGAGGCAGAGCAGCAGAAAGATCACCGTAACGCTGATGGAGAGTACGGGATTGCCGGCGTAGACGGGGAAGCCCACAGCGGCCACCACCGCCAGGGGCAGGATGAGGGGGGAGGTGCGGCCATGACGGCGGTGATGACAGAAGGCAGCGGCGGCCAGACCCAGTACCAGGCACCCGCTCAGATTGCGCAGCAGCACCAGCCAGTCCGCCAGGGGCAGCAGGCTGTGGAGATAGGGACTTCGGTAACAGGCCAAGAGGAGGGACTGGTGACTGACGGTAGCCGGATCGGCACAGGACAGGAAATACACGCCCAGGACCAGCACCGCCGCCATCTGGCACACCCAGTAGAAGAAGAGCAGCAGGGCGTTCTGTACTCCCCACAGCAGGGAGAGCTTTCCCTCATTTACCGCCAGCCGTCGGATGGTGTAGCCTGTTTTGGCGCCCCGGTCCCAGCCGGGCAGGACCAGAGCCCCACATACCAGCAGCAGACCGGCGGCAAAGACCAGGGACAGCCGGCCCTCCTGGATCAGAGATTCCAAAATGAGGGGCGTCTCTCCGCCCCAGCGGGACAGGGTCAGGAAAAAGAGAACGGCCTGTACGGCGGCGGCCCCCAGGGCGATGAGCAGGGTTTTCCAGACCGTCAACCGGGCGGCCGGAGCCAGAGCGGACAGATATGCCTTCATGGTATTTCCTCCTTTGTCTCCTCCCAAAGTCGTTCCAACAGGGCCAGGGCGGCCTCCTTCTCCAGTCCGGACTGACGGAGCGTCCGCACCAGACCGGCGATCTCCTGTTCCAGCAGCCGGGTGCGAAGGGCTGCCACCTGCTCCGGCGGAGCGCACACCTCACTCTTGGCCCCCGAGCGGGAGGTGATGAGCCCCTCCTCCTCCAGCAGGCGGTAGGCCTTCTGTACCGTGTTGGGGTTGACCCCCAGCTGGGCCGACAGCACCCGGCGGGAGGGAAGCTCCTCGCCGTCGGCAATGGTGCCCGCGGCCACGCCTCGCTCCACATAGCGCACGATCTGTAAATAGATGGGCAGACCGTCCGCCGGAACGAAGCTGCCGAAGTCACACATAGCCCTACCACCTCCTAACTGTATTACTGGACTAGTACACTTTCTAACTGTATTATATGAGTAATACGGTTGTCTGTCAAGTACCGTGGGGCCTTTTCTTTTTCGGACATTTCCGCTATACTATACGGGATATTGACAAAGCGAGGGAACACTATGCTGTTATCGGCGGAACAACTGACCAAAACCTACGGGACCCGGGTCCTGCTGGACGGGGTATCCTTTTATGTGGAGCCGGGTGACAAGGTGGGGATCATCGGGGTCAACGGCTGCGGCAAATCCACCCTGCTGCGGCTGCTGGCCGGGGCGGAGGAGCCGGATGAGGGCACCGTCCGGCCCGACCCCAACGTGCGTCTGGCCTATCTGCCCCAGAACCCGGTATTTCCCGGGGAACATACCGTGCTGGAGCAGGTGCTGCTGGGGCTGGACGGGGAGGACCGCACCCTGGCGGAGTATGAGGCCAAGACCATCCTGAACCAGCTGGGGGTGCCCCGGTTTGACCAGAAGGTGGGGGAGCTGTCCGGCGGGGAGCGCCGCCGGGTGGCCCTGGCGGCGGTATTGGCCCGGCCCTGCGACGTGCTGCTGCTGGACGAGCCCACCAACCACCTGGATGACCGGATGGTGGGCTGGCTGGAGGATTACCTGAGAAGCTGGAAGGGCGCCCTGGTGATGGTCACCCACGACCGGTATTTTCTGGAGCGTATCGTTACCAAAATGGTGGAGGTGGAGGGGGGCAGGCTCTACACCTATGAGGGCAACTACGACAAATATCTGGAGCGGAAGGCTGCCCGCTTAGAGAGCGAAAAAGCCAGCGAGCGCAAGCGCCAGGCCATTCTCCGCCGGGAGTACCAGTGGGTGATGCAGGGCCCCACCGCCCGGGGCACCAAGAGCCGGGAGCGGCTGGAGCGCTACGAGGCATTGAAGGCCCAGACCGGCCCCACGGAAAAAAGTACCTTGGAACTGTCCGCCCGGGCCAGCCGTCTAGGAAAAAAGACGGTGGAGCTTGCGGGAGTTACCAAGACATTTGGTGAGCGGACCGTGGTCCGGGACTTTTCCTGTATGCTGCTGCGGGACGACCGCATCGGCATCGTGGGCTCCAACGGCAGCGGAAAATCCACCTTGCTCAACCTGATGGCGGGGACCCTGGCCCCTGATTCCGGCACCGTGGAGGTGGGCGAGACCGTCCGCTTTGGTTACTTCCGCCAAGAGGTGCCCGACATGGACGGGGATACCCGGGTCATCGACTATGTGAAGGAGATCGGCAACAACATTGAGACGGCAGAGGGGATGCTCACCGCCTCCCAGCTGCTGGAGCAGTTCCTTTTCCCGGCGGAGGTCCAGTGGTCCCCCATCTGCAAGCTGTCCGGCGGAGAAAAGCGGCGGCTCTACCTCCTCTCCGTGCTGGCCGCCGCCCCCAATGTGCTGCTGCTGGACGAGCCCACCAACGACCTGGACATCCAGACCCTGTCCATTCTGGAGGACTATCTGGACACCTTCCCCGGCGCTGTGATCGCGGTCTCCCACGACCGGTACTTCCTGGACCGGGTGGTGCGGCGGGTGTTCGCCGTGGAGGGAGACGGCGCCGTGCGTGCCTATCCCGGCGGTTATACGGAGTATCTGGATGCCAAGCGGGTAGAGGAGAAGGCCAAGACCCCCAAGACGCCCACCTCCGACAAGGGAAAGGAGCGGCCTGCCGCCCCCAAAAAGCTGAAATTCAGCTACAAGGAGCAGCGGGAGTTTGACACCATCGACGGCGACATCGCCGCCCTGGAGGAGCAGATTGCCCAGGTCCAGACGGAGCAGGCCGCCAAGGCCACCGACTATGTGGCCCTCCAGGAACTCCAGGAGAAGCAGGCCCAGCTGGAGGCCGCCCTGGAGGAGAAGATGGAGCGCTGGGTCTATCTCAACGACCTGGCGGAGCAGATTGCCGCCCAGGAGAAGTAGCCCACCGTCCCCAGACCCAAAGCAAGGAGAATCCCATGACAAAAGTATGGAAATTTGGGATGGCCATTGTGCTGGTGTGCGCCCTGGCGCTGGCAGGCATGGCCATCCGCACCCAGACCAGCGCCGGAAAAAACGAGGTGAAAAACCCTGATCAGTTCCGGGCAGTGTGGGTGAGCACGGTGTACCGGCTGGACTACCCCAGCAAGGCCACCACCGACCCGGCGGTGCTCAAGGCGGACGCGGACAAGATTTTACAGACCTGTGCCGACATGGGCATGACCGCCGTGATCTTACAGGTGCGGCCTTCCGCCGACGCCCTCTATCCCTCCAGCTACTACCCCTGGAGCGCCGATCTGACAGGCCGACAGGGGCAGGCTCCGGCAGACGGCTTTGATCCCCTGGCCTACTGGGTGGAGAAGGCCCATGAGATGGGGCTGGAGCTTCACGCCTGGATCAACCCCTTCCGGGTGACCAAGGGGGGCCAGAGCGAGTATGACAGCCTTACCGCCGACCATCCGGCCAAGGTCCACCCGGACTGGGTGGTGGAATACGACGGAAAATACTATTTCGATCCCGGCCTGCCCGAGGTGCGGGAGTACATTATCCAAAGCGCTGAAGAACTGGCCCGTAATTACGACATTGACGGCATCCACCTGGATGACTATTTCTACCCCGGCGCAGGCTTTGACGACGCCGGTACCTACGCCAAGTACGGCTCCGAGTTTGCTGACATTGGGGACTGGCGGCGGGACAATGTGAACCAGCTGGTGGAGGAGCTGGGGGAACGGCTCCATGCCATTGACCCCGACCTGTCCTATGGCATCAGCCCCTCCGGTGTGTGGGCCGACAAGAGCAGTCTGCCCCAGGGCTCCAACACCACCGGCGGTTATGAGAGCTATTACGCCGCCTACGCCGACAGCCGGAAGTGGGTGCAGGAGGGGTGGATCGACTACATCTGTCCCCAGGTCTACTGGTATATCGGCCATAAAAGCATGGACTACGAGACCATCGTCAAGTGGTGGGCGGATACCGTGCGGGGTACAGATGTTTCCCTTTACATCGGTATGGCCGACTACCAGGCGGGCAACACCGACCCCTCCAGCCCCTGGTACGGGGTGGAGGCCATCCGGCAGCAGCTGGAGCTCAACGAGACCATTGCCCAGGTGGACGGCGAGGTCCACTTCCGGTATCAGTTTTTGGCGCAGAACGGAGCATTGCAGGAACTTTATCGGGAGTTCTATGCCTCCCAGCCGGAGGCGGCCCTGAATACGGCGGATCATATGTCCTATGTGCAGGGCAGCAACGGAAGGTTTCATCCCGACGGTTCCCTGACCCGGGCCGAGGTGGTGACCATGCTCACCCGTCTGGCGGTGGACCCGAATGGAAACCTGCTTTACGACTTTGAGGAGGGCACCGGCGGCTTTTCCGACGTAAGTCCCGGAGACTGGTACAGCTCCTACGTCCACTTTGCCCAGAAATACGGCATCGTTCAGGGCTACGAGGACGGTACCTTCCGCCCCACCCAGCCTGTCCGCCGGGCGGAGCTGGTGAAGATGGTGTGCGGTTTCTTTGCCGTTACCGGCGGCAGCCACAGCTTTCCCGACGTGCCTGCTGGCTACTGGGCGGCCCGGGAGATTGCCTTTGCCACCGCCCAGGGATGGATCTCCGGCGGTACCGACGGTACCTTCCAGCCGGGGCGCAGCGTGACGCGAGCGGAGGCGGTGAAGATCCTCAACAAGGCCATGGGCCGTCAGGCGGGGGAGCGGGACGTGGCGTCCCCCTTCACCGACGTGAGCCGGGATCACTGGGCCTACCATGAGATCTTAGAGGCCGCGGTGACCCACGATTATAAGAAAAACAGCCAGGGGGAGACCTGGCTGTAAACGGAGCGGGGCTCCCGGCTATGCCGGGAGCCCCGCTGTCAGCGAGAGGGAATCTTTACAGTTCTTTACCAAAAGGTGATGGAAAGCGCGGCGGCAGACAGGGTACAATAGAGTCACCGAGCGCCGGAGGGCGTGGGCCGGGCCTGACGCCCGGACGGGAAAGAAAGGGGTTTGGGTTATGATTCCCTGTCAACAGACCTGTTCCAGTTACTGCGAAGGCTGCCATAAAAGCTGTGCCCGCTGGGCGGATTTTCAGCAGCAGAAGAGCCGGGAGCGCCAGGCGAAAAAGGATTATCTCAAGTATTACAACGAGCTGTGCGGCGCGGTGGCCCGGCAATTCAAGGCCATCGGCGCGGTATATATGGCCCGCTAACGTACATATAGAGAAAAGCAGCACGTCCTCCGTTTCGTGGAGGGCGTGCTGTTCTTGTTATTCCAGGCCCACCAGAGCGGACTGGGCCAGCAGGGCGGCGGCCAGAGGCAGGGCGTCGTCGTCGGTGCGGAAGTGCTCGTTGTGCCAGCAGGGGTTAACCTGACCGGGGAAGCCGGAGCCCAGCCAGTAGAAGAAGGCGGGCACATCCTGCCCAAAGACGGCGAAGTCCTCCGAGCCCATGTCGGGGGCGGGGGAGACCACATGAGCCTCATCCACCAGGGCCAGAGCGGCCTTTCGGGCCAGGGCGGTCATGGCGGGGGAGTTGACGGTGGCGGGCACGCCGGGGTGGAACTCCACCTCCGCCGTGCAGCCGTAAGCAGCGGATACCCCTATAGTCAGTTCCCGCAGCCGCTCCTCGGCATGGCGATGGGCGGCGGTCCCGTGAGCCCGGATGCTCCCCGTCATGGTGAGCAGGTCGGGAACAAAGTTGTCCGGGGTGCCGGCGTGAATGGACAGCACGGAACACACCAGGCTCTCCAGCGGATCGGTATTGCGGCTTACCACCGTTTGCAGGGCGTTGACCACCGCCGCGCCGGCCACAATGACGTCGGTACACTTGTGGGGGGAGCCGCCGTGGCCGGAGATGCCGTGGAGGGTGATGACAAAATGGCTCTTGCCCGACATCACGGGACCTTCCATCACGGCAATCTGCCCGGCGGGCAGCTCGGGACGGTTGTGCAGGCCGAAGAGGCAGTCCGGCTTGGCGGGCAGTTTGTCCCAGAGCCCGTGGTCGATCATGGCCTGTGCGCCCTGTGTGATCTCCTCGGCGGGCTGGAAGAGAAAGACCACATTGCCCGCCAGCTGGTCCCGCTGTTGGGCCAGCAGACAGGCCGCGCCGTATAGCCCCACGGTATGGAAGTCATGTCCGCAGCCGTGCATCAGCCCGTCGCACTGGGATATGGCGCCGTCGTGCTGGGCCTCCTGCTGGGCGATGGCGTCAATGTCGGCCCGGAGGGCCACCGTCTTACCGGGGCGGGCCCCCCGCAGCAGGGCCACCACCCCGGTGTCCATGCCCAGATCGATGAGTTCCAGCCCCAAAGCGGTCAACTTTTCCTTTAAAATTCCGGTGGTTCGTACCTCCTGAAAACTCAGCTCAGGGTGGCGGTGAAGGTCGTCCTTCATGGCCCGCAGCTGAGGCCCCAGGGCCGTGGCCTGCTCCAACAGTGTCAAAGAAATCATGTCCTTTCCGTTGCCTGTACTTTAAAACTGTAGTATAATAAATTATTATGCGTCCGCCTGATGGAACGGCGGAGCCGGGGGTTCTCTATAGGTATACCCCAAAATCATCCAAATTGCAAGAGAGGAGGTGACCGGCCACGCAAACCCGGACCCAGAACGATTTTTCCCAGGGCAGTATGGCCCGCAATATCATCGCCATGGCAGTCCCCATGACGGTGGCCCAGCTCATCAACATCCTGTACAACGTGGTGGACCGGATGTATCTGGGCCGTCTGCCCGGCCATCTGGCCCTGACGGGCCTGGGGCTGTGTCTGCCCATCATCTCCATCTTAATGGGCTTTGCCAATCTGTGCGGCATGGGCGGCTCCCCCCTGTGCTCCATCTGCCGGGGCAGGGGGGAGAATGAAGAGGCGGAGCGGATCATGGGCAACTCCTTCTCCCTGCTGCTGCTGTTCGGCGCTGCCCTCACCGTCCTGTGCCTCATCTTCCGCCGTCCCATCCTCTATCTGTTTGGGGCCAGCGACGTCACCTTTCCCTACGCCAACGACTACCTGACCATCTATATCCTGGGCACCCTGTTTGTTATGATCAGCCTGGGTATGAACCCCTTCATCAATGCCCAGGGGTTCAGCCGTATGGGCATGATCACGGTGGCGGTGGGGGCGGCCGTCAACATCGTGCTGGACCCCATCTTTATCTTCCTGCTGGACATGGGCGTGCGGGGGGCGGCTCTGGCCACGGTGATCTCCCAGGGGTGCTCGGCCCTGTGGGTGCTGAAATTCCTCACCGGGAAAAAGGCCATTCTCAAACTGCGGCTGTCTGCCCTCCGGCTCCAGGCGGGCCGGGTGAGACGTATTTTGAGCCTGGGCACCTCCGGCTTTGTCATGTCCATGACCAACAGCCTGGCCCAGGTGCTGTGCAACGCCAGCCTGGAGGCCTACAGCGGCGATTTGTATGTGGGCGTCATGACGGTGATCAATTCCATCCGGGAGATCATTACCATGCCGGTTCAGGGCATTACCAGCGGCTGCCAGCCGGTGTTGGGCTATAACTACGGCGCTGGTCAGTATGGACGAGTGCGTCAGGGAATTCGCTTTACCACCGTGCTGACGGTAGGGTACTCGGTGGTGGTATGGGCGGTGGTGATGCTGCTGCCCGAGCCCCTGATCCGCATTTTCAACAACGAGGCGGATCTCATTGCCGCCGGTATCCCCGCCTTCCGCATCTATTTTGCCACCTTCTTCTTTATGTCCTTTCAGTTCATCGGACAGTCGGTCTTTGTGGGGCTGGGCCGGTCCAAAAACGCCATCTTCTTTTCCCTGCTCCGCAAGGCCTTCATTGTGGCTCCTCTGACCCTGATCCTGCCGGCGGTGGGCTTCGGGGCGGACGGCGTATTCCTGGCCGAGCCGATTTCCAATGTACTGGGGGGCTTGGCCTGCATCCTCACCATGTATTTCACGGTCTACCGGCGGCTGGACCGGGCATGAATTTTGGGGCGTCTGGACGACGCCCCAAAATTTTTTTATTCTCTGTGAGATTTTTTGCCCCTCCGGGGGGTATTCCTGATGAAAGGCCTTTCAAACCAACCCACAGAAAGGGAGTAGTCATGACCGACGAGACATTTGAACAGGCGGCCCGGACCTATGGCGATATGCTCTACCGGGTGGCCTACCACGCCCTGCGGACCCGAGCGGACGCGGAGGACGTGGTGCAGACGGTGCTCCTCAAGCTCTACCAGCAGGATGGCTTTGAGAGCGAGGACCACCTGAAGCATTGGCTGCTGCGGGTGGCGGTCAATGAGAGCCGGAAGGTGATGCGTTCCTTCTGGCGCCGCCGGGCGGTACCGCTGGAAGAGCGGGACGAGGCGCCCCTTCCGGCGGAGGACCGCCGGGAAGAGGTGTTTCAGGCGGTGATGGCGCTGGATGGAAAGTACCGCCTGACCATCTACCTCTACTACTACGAGGGCTGCTCCGTCAAGGAGACGGCGGCGGCCATGGGGGTCAATCCCTCCACCGTACAGACCTGGCTCCAGCGGGCCCGGGCCCGGCTGCGCCGGACGCTTTCCGAAGAAGAGGAGGGGAACGATGATGTTCGACCACAACGCATACCATGAACGATGCTCGGAGCTTCACGTCTCCGAAGAAGCCCTACAGGAGGTCATTGAAATGGCAGAACAGAAACAGAAGAAGCCGGTCCGCCGCCCGCTGCGGGTGGGCCTGATCGCCGCCGTGGTAACGGTGGCTCTGATGGTGACCGTAAGCGCCGCCAACCCGGAGGCTCTGGAGTGGCTCTCCGCCACCATCCGCTCGTCCGCCTCTATCGGAGATTACCGGGAAGAGATCGTGATGGATGACACCGGCGAGACCATCACCGCTTTGCGGCTGCCCGATACGGCGGTGGAGGAGAGAGACGGCCGCATCATCCTTACCGTGGACGGGGAGGAGACGGACATCACCGAGGCCATGGAGCGGGACGGCAGCTACCTCTGGACCCGGGAGGATGAGGGAGCCAAGGTTTCCGTCCAGGTGACCCTGGATGAGGACGGCAAGCCTGTGGCTGTCTCCCATGTGACACTGCCCGACGGTACCGGACAGGACGCCAACATGGCTATGGTCACAGAGATCAGCGGAGTGGAATAAGACGCAAAGGACCCGGACGGCAGCCGCCGCCCGGGTCCTGTTTTATTGTCCCGCCAGGAAGGAGCGCACTTCGTCCAGCCGTTCCATGCCTTCATCGTAGCCGTCCTGCCACAGGGCCTGGATCTTGGCCACGTCCCGCTCGGTGCGGCTGAAGCCCTGGGTGTTGTGGGGAGCAAAGAGGAGTACACGGCCTTCCTTTTCCAGCTGAAAGAGCTTCTCACGGGCGGCGTTGTAGGTGTCCGCCCGGCGGCGCATGGTGTCACAGAAGCGGGGATACTTCCGGTAGGCCCGGTCGATGAGAGGCTGGAGCTTCTCCGGCTGCCGCCGGAAGTCCCGCTCCCGGGTGAGCACCACAATGAGCCGGTCGCAGCCCTTGGAAAAGGCCCGGTCAAAGGGAATGGCGTCGGCCGCGCCGCCGTCCATACAGGGTTTGCCGTCGATGTGGAAGATGGGGAAGAGGAAGGGCAGGGCGCAGGTGGCCTGAAGGATGGTGAACTTTTTATCGCTCCGGTCCACCGGAAAATATTCCGCCTCTCCCGTGTCCAGATTGGTCACAGCGGCCTCCACCTCGCCTGGGTAGGCGTAAAAGGTGTCGTAGTCAAAGGGGATCAGCTTGTTGGGGATCTCCCCGAATACAAAGTCCAGGCCGAAGTAGGCCCTGTTGTTCCGGCGGAGCAGGTTGCCCATGCCCATGTACCGCTTATCATTGACGTAGTTTACCATAATGTCGAGATTGCGGCGGATCTGTCTGGACACATAGCTGACGCCGTATGCGATTCCGGCGGAGACGCCGATGACATAATCCGTCATGATATCCCCTGTCAGCAGGGCGTCGCACACGCCGGAGGAAAAGATGGTGCGAATGGCCCCGCCCTCCAGTACGATCCCGGTTTTCATGGACAACACATCCTTTCTTACATGGACAGTACGTTTTTACGGCACCAGGCCCGGCTGCGCCACCGCAGCAGGAAGAGCACCGCCCGCAGGCACTCGTCGCAGGCCATGGCGATCCACAGCCCCGCCAGTCCCAGGCCCAGGGGTACCGCCAGCAGGAAACCGCCCACCACGGCGGTGAGCCAGGCGCTGAAAATGCAAATGGTAATGGGGAAGCGGATGTCGCCGCAGGCCTGGAGGGCCCGGCACATGACCATGTTTACCGCCCGGCCCAGTTCCAGGGGGATCTCGATGATCATGATGATGCGGAAGAGCTCCAGCACCTGGGGGTCCTGAGTGAACAGCCCCAGCAGGGGTTGACAGAACACCAGCAGCACCACCGCCATGAGACCGGAAATGGCCAGAGAGGCCAGCAGTGTGCGCTTGACCAGCCGCTCTACATCGGGGACGCGGTCGGCTCCCATCAGGTGGGCCACCATGACTTGGGCGGCCTGGGAGATGGCCGAGCCGAACATATAGGTGAGCATGGCGAACATATTGGCGTACACCCGGGTGTTGATGACGAAGATGGCAAACAGATTGCAGATGGACTGGATGGCCACCTGGGACAGGTTATAGGAGATGGACTCTCCGCCGGCGGGGATGCCGATGCGCAGCAGCCGCCGCAGCTGGTCGGTGGGGAAGGGGCGCAGCAGCTTGAGGGAGAGCACAGGCCCGAACTTCCGGCGGAAGAGAACGGCGATGAGGATCACTCCCACCACCCGGGAGATGTCGCTGGACAGGGCAGCGCCCGCCACGCCCAGGGCGGGCAGGCCGAAGGCTCCGCCGATGAGCACCGCGTTGCCGCCGATGTTGAGCAGGTTCATGACCACCGCTACGATCATGCTCTCCTTCATCATCTGATTGGAGCGGAAAAAGGCGGTGAAGGTGAGGTAGACCGCCTGGAACACCATACCGCCGCAGATGATCCGCAGGTAGAGGCAGCTGCGCTCCAGGATCTCCGCCGGTACCTGCATCAGGGTGAAGATGGGGCCGCACAGGGCGATGAGAATGGCCCCCACCGCCAGGCCGAAGATGGCGTTGACCAGCAGGGAGAGGGTATAGGTCTCGTTGACCCGCCGTTTGTCCTCCGCCCCCAGATAGCGGGAGATGAGGATGGTGGAGGCGGTGGAGATGACGGAAAAGACCAGCAGCACCAGGTTGGTGATCTGGTTGGCGTTGCCGATAGCGCCCACGCCGTTGGGGTCAAAATGGCCCACCATGACCTGGTCGGCATTGCCTACCAGCATCTGGAGGAGCAGCTCAATGAAGATGGGCCAGGTGAGGGACAGAATACCCGGCTGGCGCCGGCGGAGGACGGTTGCTTGTTCCATGGAGGGGCTTCCTTTCGGTACAGAAATGGGAAATAGAAAGTACCGTATTAGTATAGTGTCTCCATGCCAAAATGCAAGGGGGAAAAACGCCGTCTTTTATCCCTATTTCAGGGAGCTCCTCCGTCAGTTTTTGTCAAATTTAAATCAGAGCCAGGGTTTTCAGCACATAGAGCCACAGCGTCAGAGTAAAGGCGCTGAAGGCGGTGGTCAGCATGACGGTGCTGGAGGTCAGGGTGCCCTCGTGGCCCATATTGCGGGCCATGACAAAGCAGCTGACGGTGGTGGGGCTGCCCAGCATGGTGAGAGCGGCCACCAGCTTGTCGTCCCGGAAGCCCATGGCCACCGCGATGGGCAGGAAAATGGCCACAAAGACCACCAGCTTGAGGGCGGTGGCGGAGAGGGCGGGCTTGATACGGCCGATGGCCTTTTTCCAGTCGAAGGAAGCGCCCAGGGCCATGAGGCCCAGGGGGGTGCCGGTGGCCGAAATGCTGTTCACCGTCTTGGTGAGGATGGTGGGCTGGGGGATGCGCAGCAGGGTCCAGGCCAGGCCCACGATGATGCCCAGGATGATGGGGTTGGTGATAATCCCCTTGATTACTTTCTTGGCCGCCCCCTTGGAAAGGCCTTTCTGAGTGGGGCTGGTGAGAGAGAGCACCGTCACCGCCGCGGCGTTATAGAGGGGCACCGCGCCGATGATGATGAGGCTGGCGGCCCCGGCGCTGCCGTAGAGATTCTCCAGGAAGGCGGCGCCCAGAAGAGCCACACTGCTACGGTAGCCCACCTGGATGAACTCACCCCGGAGGGGGGGCTCCTTCAGCAGACGGCTGAGCAGGGCGGTGAGCAGAATGGAGGCCAGAGTGGCCAGGAAGCAAAATATTACAAAAGAGGTGTCCCACACCTGGAAAAAGTCGGAGCCGGTCAGATCCTTAAACATCATGACAGGCAGTCCCACTTTGAACACATAGCTGTTGAGTTTGTCGGCAAAGGCCTGGCTGAAAAAGCCTATTTTTCGGAACGCCATGCCCAGCAGCATCAGCAAAAAAATGGGTATGGTACCATTGAGACAATAGACCAGATTGTCCAGCATGAAGATCCCTCCAGAAATGACATCTGTTTCATTATATCCTCTCAGCCTTTCAGGTGCAAGATTACCTGCCGGTAAGTGGTATGGGTCAACCCGGCCGGCGCATAGGGATGCAGAAAGGGGGGATCTCACCATGGAATGTCGGGGATCGGAACTGCGGGACAAGGAGATCATCAACATCACCGACGGCAGCCGGATCGGATATGTGGGGGATGTGATCATGGATCTGGAGGAGGGAAGGGTGAGCGCCCTGGTGGTGCCCGGGCGGCTGCGCCTGTTCGGGCTGCTGGGACGGGAGCCGGACACAGTCTTTCCCTGGGGAGCGGTGCGCCGCTTCGGGGCGGATACCATTTTGGTGGAGGGCACGCAGGTCAGACAGAGGGAGCGGCGGGAGCGGGTTTAATTTCGGGGGTTCTGCCATTGTTTTACCGGCTTTTTCGTGCTATAATCCTATTTTAAAGCACTATCTATCAAACACGTCAAATACGCAGGAGGATCGCCATGTGCGGGATTGTTGGATATGTTGGAAAAGATGAGGCCGCGCCGATTTTGCTGGACGGCCTGTCCAGGCTGGAATACCGGGGGTATGACTCCGCCGGTGTAGCGGTTTACGGCGCGGCGGAAGGGATGCAGGTGGAGAAGGCCAAGGGCCGGCTCCAGGTGCTCTATGATATGGTCCAGGGAGGCGCTACCCTCCACGGCACCATCGGCGTGGGCCATACCCGGTGGGCCACCCACGGCGCGCCGTCGGACGTCAATTCCCACCCCCAGGTCAGCGAGAACGGCCGGTTCGCCGTGGTCCACAACGGCATCATCGAAAATTACGCCGAGCTGCGGGAATTCCTCCAGTCCGAGGGTGTGCAGTTCGTGTCGGACACCGATACCGAGGTGGCGGCCCAGCTGCTGGAGTATTACTATCAGGGCGATCTGCTGGACGCGGTGGTACGCACCCTCCACACCATCCGGGGCGCCTACGCCCTGGGCATCCTGTGCGCCGACTGCCCCGACCGGCTCATTGCCGCCCGGAAGGACAGCCCGCTGATTCTGGGCTTCGGCGACGGTGCCCACTACCTGGCCAGCGACGTTACCGCCCTGATCAAGTACACCCGGGAGGTGTGCTGGCTGGAGGACGGGGAGATTGCCGAGCTCACCGCCGACCACCTGTGGGTGTACGACTCCTACCTGCGCCCGGTGGAGAAGGAGCGCCGCCATGTGGACTGGGAGATCTCCGCGGCGGAGAAGGGAGGCTACGAGCACTTCATGATCAAGGAGATCATGGAGCAGCCCGAGGCCATCCGCAAGACCATCTCCCCCCGCATCAAGGACGGTCGCATCGTGCTGGACGACTGGCGGCTCACCGCCCGGGAGCTGGAGGAGATGGACCGGCTGTATATCATTGCCTGCGGCTCCTCCTACCATGTGGGCGTGGCGGCCAAGTATATTCTGGAAAAGCTGCTGAGAAAGCCGGTGGAGGTGACCCTGGCCTCCGAGTTCCGCTACTGCGACCCCATTGTGTCGGAGCGCACCCTGGCGCTGGTCATCAGCCAGTCCGGCGAGACCATCGACACCCTGGCGGCCATGCGGGAGGCCAAGCGGCTGGGGGCCAAGGTGGTGTCCATCGTCAACGTGGTGGGCTCCACCATCGCCCGGGAGAGCGACAGTGTACTTTACACCTGGGCGGGGCCGGAGATCGCCGTGGCCACCACCAAGGCCTATTCCACCCAGCTGGCGGTGATCTACCTCATTGGCCTGTACTGCGCCGACCTGCTGGGCACCCTGGACCGGGCGGACTATGACGCCATTCTGACTGAGCTCCAGCAGGTCCCGGACAAGCTGGAGGAGATCCTGGACAACCGGGAGGACATCCAGTATTTTGCCTCCCTGTACTTCAACCGGCAGTCCATGTTCTTCATCGGCCGCAATCTGGACTACGCTGTGGGTCTGGAGGGCTCCCTGAAGCTGAAAGAGATCTCCTATATCCACTCGGAGGCCTACGCCGCCGGAGAGCTGAAGCACGGCACCATCTCCCTCATTGAGCCGGGCACCCTGGTGGTGGCCCTGGCGGGATGCGGGCCCCTGTTTGAAAAGACGGTGAGCAACGCGGTGGAGGTCAAGAGCCGGGGAGCCGACGTGCTGGGCCTCACCACCCGGGACCGGGCGGCCGATCTGAGCCGGACGGCGGACCATGTGATTGCCATTCCCGAGACACACCCCATGCTGCTGCCCTCCCTGGCAGTGGTGCCTATGCAGCTGTTTGCCTACTATACCGCTCTCCAGCGGGGCTGCGACATCGATAAGCCCCGTAACCTTGCAAAGTCGGTAACGGTGGAATAAAAAGACGGAGGAACGACATGAAACGACTGATCGCATTGCTGATGGCAGCCGTTTTTGCCCTGGGACTGACGGCCTGCGGCGGTGAGAAAGAAACCGCGGAGCAGGTCACGGTGCGCTACGGCCTGTCCAATGCCTGGGACTCCCTGATGCCCTACAACAGCCCTTCGGGCAGCAACTACACCCGCATCATCTGCGACAAGATCTATGACCGGCTGGCCTATGTCCACGCTGACGGTACGCTGGACCCCCGGGGCGCCAAAAGCTGGGAGAGCACCGACGACGGTATGGCGGTACTCTTTCACCTGGATGAGAAGGCCGCCTTCCACGACGGTACACCGGTGACCGCCCAGCACTGGGCGGACACCATCGCCCTCATCACCAACCCGGACTGCCCGGCCCTGGGCCGGGGCACTTTCTCCGTGCTGGCGGGTACTGACAGCAACGGCTGTGCCGTGGCGGGGGAGCAGCTGGGTGCGGAAGCGGTGGACGAGTACACCCTGAAGCTCACCTTCAAGAGCCCCACCGCCCCGGAGGACTTCCTGCTGGACAAAAACCGGGAGCTCTATGTGCTGCCCACCCATCTGCTGGCGGACACTGATCCGGCGGACATCATGGAGCTGGAGCTGTGGAGCGCCCCCGTGGGTTCCGGTCCCTGCAAGTTTGTGGAGGAGATCCCGGGCAGCCAGCTGGTGCTGGACATCAACAAGGATTATCAGCTGGGCTGTCCCGATTTCGATCAGTTGGTCATTACGGTGATCGACAAATCCAACCTGCTGTCCTCCCTCATTTCCGGGGATCTGGACTACTATGCCTTTGGCGGTAACCTGTCCATGGATGACGCCGAAACCGCCAAAGCGGGTGGCATCGAGGTGCTGGAGGGGGAGGTCCCCAACACCTTCTATGAACTGATGCTCAACTGCGAGACCATCCCCAGCGCGGAGGTGCGCCGGGCCATCGATCTGGCCCTGGACAAGGAGGCCCTATGCCTTCAGTCCACCCATGGCCTGGGCGAGCCCACCGCCACCGACGTGACCCCGGGCACCGAGTACACCTGCGCCCTGACCTGGCAGCGGGATGTGGAGGAAGCCAAGACGCTGCTGGAGCAGGGGGGGTATGACGGGCGGACCTACACCCTGGCCTGTACCTCCAACCGCTCCGGCCTGGCCGCCCTCATGCAGCAGGAGCTGGCCGAGGTGGGCATGAATGTGACCATTGAGACGGTGGACTCCGCCGCCCTCTTCTCCGGCATGGCCGACGGCAAATATGATATGGCCATTGCCAGCCACACCCCCGGCGCCCTGCCCCTGTGGTTTACCGAAAGCCGCCTCAGTGAGAGCAACAACATCTTCCACATCGCCGATCTGGAGCCCTACACCTACTATATCGACCAGATCAAGAGTTCCTCCGGTTGGGAGACCCGGCAGGTCATGCTGGATAAGCTGCAGGAGCTGCTGGCCGATCAGCGGCCCTTTATCCCCCTGTGGTTTGGCCGCACCCTCCACGCCCAGTCTCCCACGGTGGACAACATTGACTACCCCTCGTCCAGCTTCTCCAACGAGAACATCTGGGCGTGGCGCATGAAGGAGGCCTGACCGGCCCCTTCTCCAAACTAGAAAAACCTCCGTAGGGCCGCCGCCCATAGCGGCCCGTGCCCCTGTCCGGGGCCGGAAGTGCAGGAGGAAGCGAGAACTATGGGACGATATTTCCGCCGTCGTCTGCTGACGGCCATTCCGGTATTTTTCGGGATTACCATTCTGGTTTTTTGTATGCTCAACCTGGCCCAGGGCTCTATCCTGGACCTGATGGGGGAGGGGAGCGGCGCCACCGACGCCGACCGTTCCGCCCTGGCCGCCTCCCTGGGGCTGGATCAGCCCCTGCCCCAGCGCTATCTCTCCTGGCTGGGGGGGCTGCTCCGGGGGGACCTGGGCAATTCCTACGCCAACGGGAAGCCGGTGGCTGGTCTCATTGCCCAGCGGGTGGGGCCCTCTCTGCTGCTTACCGGTACCGGCGTGGCGCTGGCGGTGGCCATCGCTCTGCCGCTGGGCGTGCTGGCCGCCGCTCAGCCCCGGTCCGGCTGGGACCGGACGGCCTCCGCCCTCAGCCTCATCAGCTTCGGCGTGCCCGGCTTTTTCCTCTGCCTGGCCGGTATCTTTCTCTTTTCCGTCACCCTGGGCTGGCTGCCCGCCAACGGGATGTACGCCGCCGGGCGTTTTTCTGGCCTGGCCGACCTGCTCCGCCATCTGATCCTCCCCGCCGGTGTGGTGTGCCTGAGCAGTGTGGGCGAACTGGTGAAGCAGACCAGAGCGGCCTGCCTGGAGACCCTGGGAGAGGACTACATCCGCACCGCCCGGGCCAAAGGGTTGACCGAGCGGGCCGTGATGGTGCGCCATGCCTTCCGGGGCTCCCTCATTCCGGTGCTCACCACCATCCTCAGCCACATCCCTCACATCCTGGGCGGCTCCGTGGTGGTGGAGCAGGTGTTCGGCTGGCCGGGCATGGGCAGCCTCCTGTTCTCCGGCATCTCCGGACGGGACTATACCGTGGTGATGGGAGTCACAGTGGTGATCGCCCTGACGGTGCTCCTGACCAACCTGCTCCTGGACCTGGTCTACGGATTGGTGGACCCCAGGGTGCGCTATGGGAAGGGGTAGGGCCATGGAGGAAAAGCGTTTGGGCCGCAGCCCCTGGGCCCGGTTCAGGGCGGACCGGCGGGCCATGGTATGTCTGTATCTGCTCTGTGCGGAACTTTTGGCGGTGCTGCTGCTGCCGCCGCTGCTGGGCCTGGAGCCCAATGTCAGCGACCTGGAGGCCGGTTTCTGGGCGCTGCCGTCGGCAGAGCACCCCCTGGGTACCGACGATGTGGGCCGGGACCTGCTGGCCCGGCTGCTCAGCGGGGGACAGGTTTCCCTCTTCATCGGTCTGAGCTCCGCAGCCATCAGTACCGCCCTGGGGGTGCCTCTGGGCCTGCTGGCGGGCTATCGCCGGGGAGCCTGGGAGTTCTGGATCATGCGGCTGGCCGACATCTTCCAGACCTTCCCCTCCATTGTGCTGGTGCTCTGTCTGGTGACGGTTGTGGGTCCGGCGGCCCTCAATATCGTGCTGGTGCTGGGCCTGCTGGGCTGGACGGGCATCGCCCGGCTGGTGTACGGCAACACCCTGGCGGTGCGGGAGCGGGAATATGTGCTGGCGGCCAGAGCCCTTGGCGCCCGGACCGGGACCATCCTGCGGCGGAACATACTGCCCAATGTGATCTCCCCGGTGTGGTGCTCCATCCCATTGCGGGCGGGGCGGGCCATCCTGTCCGAGTCCAGTCTCAGCTTTCTGGGCTTCGGTATCCGTGCCCCCCAGGCCTCCTGGGGCAGTATGATCCAGTATGCCAGTAACCTGACGGTGCTCACCGGCCGGCCCTGGGTGTGGCTGCCGCCGGGCCTGTGCATCATCCTTACCGTGCTCTGTTTGGCGGGCATCGGGGACGGCCTGCGGGACGCCCTGGACCCCCGCTTCGACGGTGGGCGGCCCTGAGGACAGCGGAATATTAGTTTGAGAACTTGAAGCAGCTCCGGCCCGGGGAGGAGCGGAGCTGTTTTGCAGCAGAAGGAGGTAATAGATGGTAAATATGTTGCTTTTATGCGGGGCGGTGCTGGTGGCCTGTATTCTGGCCAGCCGCTTCTCCCAGCGGGCCGGAGTGCCGGCGCTGCTGCTCTTTATGGCCCTGGGGATGCTGTTCGGCTCCGACGGGCTGCTGCGTATCCCCTTCGACGATTTCCGGGCGGCGGAGCAGATCTGCTCGGTGGCTCTGATCTTCATTATGTTTTACGGCGGCTTCGGCACCCGCTGGGAAGCCGCCAAACCGGCGGCGGCTAAGGCGGTGGTGCTGTCCACCCTGGGGGTGGCGGTGACCGCTCTGCTTACCGCCCTCTTCTGCCATTTTGTACTGGGATTTCAGCCCCTGGCTAGCTTTCTCACCGGCGCGGTCATCAGCTCCACCGACGCAGCCTCGGTGTTCTCTATACTGCGCTCCAAAAAGCTGGGCCTGCGGTACCATACGGCCTCCCTGCTGGAGCTGGAAAGCGGCAGCAACGACCCCATGTCCTATATGCTGACCATGATCGCCCTCTCTCTGATGGGGGTGGGGGAGAGCGGCAACCTGATCTGGATGGTCTTTTCCCAGATCGTATTCGGCGTTGTACTGGGCCTGGCGGTGGCTGTGCTGTCGGTGATTGTCCTGCGGCGGGTCCACCTTGGCGACGGCATGGACTCCATCTTTGTGCTGGCCGCCGCTCTGCTGGCCTATGCCCTGCCCGCCGCCGTGGGAGGCAATGGCTACCTGGGTACCTATCTGGCGGGTATCCTGCTGGGCAACGCTAAAATTCCCCACAAGCCATCCCTGGTCCACTTCTTTGACGGCCTGACCGGTCTGGGCCAGATCATCATTTTTTTCCTGCTGGGCCTGCTGTCCTATCCCACGCAGATGCCCGGCGTACTCCTTCCGGCGGTGGCCATCGCTCTGTTCCTGACGCTGGTGGCCAGGCCGCTGGCGGTCTTTGTGCTGCTGGCCCCCTTCCGGTGCAAGCTGCGTCAGTGCCTGCTGGTGTCCTGGGCGGGGCTGCGGGGCGCGGCCTCCATCGTGTTTGCCATTATGGCTCTGGCCGGGGGCGCGGAAACTGGTTATGATTTGTTCCACATTGTCTTTTGTATCTCCCTGCTGTCGGTGGCGGTTCAGGGCTCCCTGCTGCCCCTGGTGGCCCGCAAGCTGGATATGGTGGACACGGAGGACAACGTTGGACGGACCTTCAACGACTATCAGGACCAGCGGCAGCTCCACCTGACCCGCTTCCGTATCCAGCAGGGACATCCCTGGGAGGGAAAGACGGTGGGGGAGTGCAATCTGCCCGCCGACGCTCTGGTGGTCACCATCCGCCGGGGGGAGGAGAGTCTGATCCCCAACGGCAGCACCGTGGTTCAGGCGGGGGACCTGCTGGTGGTGAGTACGCCCATCTATCAGGACGACGGCGGCGTCAGCCTGCGGGAGCTGCCGGTGGAGGAGCATAAGGACTGGATCGGCCGCACCATCCGGGAACTTAATCTGCCGGCGGAGGTACTCATCATACTGGTCCGCCGGGCGGACGGCACTACCGCCGTCCCCAAGGGAGGGACAGTGCTCTGCCAGGGGGATACCTTGGTGGTCAGCGAAGGGGAACATATGCGTCCCGCATAAATCAGGAAAAAATGGATAGAGGGGTTAAAATCTCTTGCCATTACCAAACGGTAAGTGTTATCATGATAACAAAGGATAATATACTGTTCTTGTGGCAAAGGAGGCCCCGCTGGTGGAGTATACGGTAGAACTGGAGGAAAAAAAGCAACTGCGCGTAATGCTCAACCCGGTACGGCAGGAAATGGTCCATCTGCTGCGCCTGGTGGCCCGGCCGCTGTCCGCCAATGAGGTGGCGGAACGGATGCAGCTGTCTCCCAGCGCCGCACATTCCCATTTGAACAAGCTGGTGAAAATCGGATTGGTGTCGGCCCGGGAGGGTACCCGGCGGGACGGCAGCAAGACGACTTACTATCAGATGCGGGATGTGAGGCTGCGGCTGTGTCTGGGCCGAAAGGACGGCTTCCAGGGCGAGCGGGAGGCCCTGGCGGCCAATCTGGTGGACAGCACCTTCCGCAGCCTGCTGGATAACGTGTACCGCTATGAGGAACAGGAGCTGAAAGACTACGGGGTGCTCCGCTTTGGGGCCCTCCATCTGGATACCGCCCAGCGCAGGGAGCTGATGGAGCTGGTGACGGACTATCTGGAGCAGCACGGCGCTCTGCGGCCGGAGGCGGAGGAGCACTGGGAATATGTAGTGCTGGCCTACCGGGCTGGAGAGGAATTATAAAAAATCAGGGCCGGACTTTTGTCCGGCCCTGATTTTTACAGATAAATGACATCCAATTCCAGCCCCTGCTTCATAGCGTGGCTGATGGTATACATGGTGCCCCCCAGCATCCCGTTGTAAACGGCGATGAGCCGGGCGGCGTGATCCACCAGATAGCGGTTGCGGCGGAGCATACATCCCTTGTCGTAGTGGCGCTGCACCATGGTTTCCCCGTCACAGGCCTCCACCAGGGCGTAATACCGGTCGCGGTCCCGCTCGCTCCAGTGGGCGGCCTGTTCCTCACAGGGTATGACCGCCTCCAGCGTGATGTCCGGCATCCGCTCCCGCAGATCCAGCACCGCCTCGCAGAAGTAGAAATCCGCCCCCCGGGCCATGCCGCACAGAAAATGCCGGTATCCGGCCTCATAGGCCGTCTCCACCGACGTGGCAAGCTTGTCCTTCAGTTCCAGACACCGGGGATCTTCTTCCTGGTCCCCCCAGGGCAGCTTCTCCGGACGATGGCCCGTGAAGCTGCAGCAAAGGCTCCGTCTCATGACGTACCCCCTCTCCGCGGTTTGGCGCTGCCCATATTGTAAATGATTTGCCGGTGGAAGTCAACGAGAAATCGAACATTTGTTTTGTATCAACAGAAAGCAGTTGCAAATTGCGACGGAATGTGTATAATAGGGGATGACAACTGAATGACTGTCTTCAGGGCAGGGTGAAAATCCCGATCGGCGGTAAAGTCCGCGAGCCGTTTTGGCCGACCCGGTGGAACTCCGGGACCGACAGTGACGCACGGTGTGCGAAGTCTGGATGGAAGAAGACGTGTGGTACATTGGCACGCTCCCATTGCATGGAACTCTGAACGGCAGTTTGGTTCAGCAGATCCGGTAATGAGGAGTGTTTTGTTATGACCAATTCTGTTTCCGCCCGGCGGCGGGTGGGCGCCCGCGCCGTGACGGTGACGGCCATGTTTTCCGCCGTGGCCTTTGTGCTCATGTTCCTGGAGTTTTCTCTCCCCATCATCCCCAGCTTTGTGAAGATGGATGTGTCCGAGCTGCCCGCCCTGCTGGCCGCCTTCGGCCTGGGGCCGGTGTACGGCGTGGTGGTGTGCCTGGTGAAGAACCTGCTCCACCTGCTCATCACCACCACCGGCGGCGCGGGTGAGCTGTGCAACTTCCTGCTGGGTGCCTGCTTTGTGTTCCCGGCGGGCCTGCTCTACCAGCTCCACAAGTCCCGCAAGACCGCCATCCTGGGCGCTCTGGTGGGCGCGATCATCATGGCCCTGCTGTCCATCCCCCTGAACTACTATATTACCTACCCCATTTACTCCAACTTTATGCCCATCGATACCATCATCGGGATGTATCAGGCCATCCGGCCCTCCACCAACGGCCTGCTGGAGTGCCTTGTGGTGTTCAACGCTCCCTTCACCCTGCTGAAGGGCCTGCTGGACGCGGTGATCTGCTTTTTGATCTACAAGCCCCTGTCCCCCCTGATCCACGGAAAACGGTAAACGCAAAAACGACCGCCGAGAGGCGGTCGTTTTTGTTGGAGAATCAGGTCAGGGGGATGATCCAGTCCAGGTCCACCCACTGGCTTACCAGTCCCTCGTCCATATCGTCATAGGCGTAATAGATACGCTGGATGCGCACTGCGGTGATGGGGCCTGTTTCCTGCGTGAGCAGGATCTCCTGGGGGTATCCCGCCCCATCCAAGCCGCCCGGACGGCGGGGAATACCCTGATGGCAGGTGCCGTCCGCCTCCATGAACTGGACCCCATAGATGTGCTCGGCCTGCAATTCCACCAGGGACTTCCACCACTCCTCCGTATTGACCATCGTGCCGTAGAGGGACAGGCGGCGGCCGTCCGCCGAGACCAGGGCGGTGACCTGTACCTCGTCCACGGTGCGCTGTTCACAGATTGCCGCGATCTCCTCCGGAGGGGCCAGGGTCAGCTCCACCTCCCGAACCTGGTTGGTCAGATAGTCCTCCACCCGCAGGGTATAGCTGCCGTCCGGATTTGCCGCCTCATAGGTAAAGACGGCCTGGGCGTAGGTCTGATAGCCCTCCGGCAGATAGCGCCAGCCCAGATACTGCTCCTCCCGCAGAGGGGAGAAGGAGACGCGCTTGCGGGTCAGGGCGGTATACTGTCCCGTGGAGTAGGAGCCATTGTCCGACAGGCTGAGGAAGGGATTGCTGCCGGCCAGGGCCTGCCCGTCCTGGCTGACCTCCATCTTGATGTACAGATTTTGGTAGTTGCTGCCGTTGAGCCGCTCCTCCGAGCGGGAGACCACCTCCAGGGGGACAAAGAGAATACCCTCCCGAGCGTAGGCTCCGGAGATGAGATAGGTGCGGCCGCTGAGCTCGAATTCCAGCTCGCCCTCCTGGATGCGGAGATCCGCCCCTGTTTCTGCCGCTCCCACCCCGGAGAAATAGCGGATGAGGGTTTGTACCCCGGTGGCCAGGGCCTGGTAGTTGGTCAGGCATAGGATCAGGGCCAGACAGGCCGCCAGAGCCCCCAGTCGCCTCCAGGGAATGCGCCGTGCCGTCCTGGGGCTCATGGCCTCCTCTGTCAGTTCCATAAGGTCCTCATCTTTCAATAGCTCGTCCCAATGATAGGCTTTCATCTGGTATCCTCCTTTCCGTCCCAGCCCAGCCCCTGTTGGGCCAGTAGCCGTTTCAGCTTCTTGCGCAGGCGGGTCACCCGGGCGTCCACCCCGTTGGGGGACAGGCCCATGGTACGCCCGATCTCTGCGGAGGGCCACTGATAGAGAAAGCGCAGGGTGAAGAGCCGCCGTTCCTCCGGCTCCAGGGCCTCCAGGGCCCGGCGGAGGCCGTCCCGGAGGGCGGAGCGTTCGGCGTGGTCCTCCGCCCACAGTGCCCCCTGGTGTTCCTCCAGGGAGTCCTCCCGCCGGGCGGCTAATCTGCGGCGGCGGTCCTTGGCCCGGCTGCGGACCAGTACGCAGAGATAGGTTTTTTCGCTGCCCCTGGTGGGGTCCCACCTTTGAATGCCGTCCACATAGGTCCACAGGGCGTCCTGGACACACTCCTCGGCCTCCTCCGGGTATCCGGGCAGCAGAGCATCCGCCACCGTGCGCAGCAGTCTGCCGTACTGGTCCAACACCCGCTGGGCCTCCCGGTCCCGGTCCATGGTGGTATCCATGCCTTTCCCCCCCTTTCACCCAACAGTACGACAGAGCGGCGGTATACCTGACGGTGTTTCACTCCATTTTATCAAAAAAAGCCCCTGAACGGGGGACAAACCCGTTCAGGGGCTGGTTGGGGTTGGAAGGGATCAGGCCTGGTCCACCACCTGGCCGGAGAGGACGCTCTTGGCCTCCACGGTCAGTTCGCCATTGACACAGTCCACGGTGAGGGTGTCGCCGGGCTGGACCTGATCGGCAATGATCTTCCGGCTGATGAGGGTCTCCACCCCGTGCTGCACAAAGCGGCGCAGGGGACGGGCGCCGAAGGCGGGATCATAGGCGCTGTCGATGATGAAGTGCTTGGCTGCGTCGGTGAGGACCACCTTCAGCTGCTTCTCCTCCAGACGGCGGTTGAGCTCGCCCACCAGCAGGTCGATGATGTGGGTGATGTTGTCCTTGGTGAGAGGCTTGTAGAACACGATCTCATCCAGACGGTTGAGGAACTCAGGCCGGAAGGAGTGGCGCAGCAGCTCCTGCACGGCGCTCTTGGCCTCCTCGGTGATCTCGCCATTGGCGTCAATGCCGTCCAGCAGATACTGGGAGCCCAGATTGGAGGTCAGGATGATGATGGTGTTCTTGAAGTCCACGGTGCGGCCTTGGCTGTCGGTAATACGGCCGTCGTCCAGCACCTGAAGCAGGATATTGAACACATCGGGATGGGCCTTCTCCACCTCGTCGAAGAGGACCACAGAGTAGGGGTGACGGCGGACGGCTTCGGTGAGCTGACCGCCCTCCTCATAGCCCACATATCCCGGAGGGGCGCCGATCAGGCGGGACACGGAGAACTTCTCCATATACTCGCTCATATCGATACGCACCATGTTCTTCTCGGAGTCAAACAGGGCCTCGGCCAGGGTCTTGGCCAGCTCGGTCTTGCCCACGCCGGTGGGACCCAGGAACAGGAAGGAGCCGATGGGCCGGTCGGGGTCGGCAATACCGGCGCGGCTGCGGAGAATGGCCTCGGACACCAGACGAACGGCCTCGTCCTGACCCACCACACGCTGGTGGAGGATGTCCTCCAGGTGGAGCAGCTTCTCCCGCTCGCCCTCCATCAGCTTGGCCACGGGGATGCCGGTCCAGCGCTCGATGATGCGGGCGATCTCCTCCTCGGTGACCTTGTCCCGCAGGAGGGAGTTCTCCCTGCCCTGCTGGGCCAGGGCCTCCTCGGCCTCCAGCCGCTTGTGCAGCTCGGGGATGCGGCCGTACTGAAGCTCGGCGGCCCTGTTCAGGTCGTAGGACCGCTGGGCCTTCTCCAGCTCGGCGTTGGCCTGCTCCAGCTCCTCCCGGAGCTTCTGGACCTTGCCGATGGCGTCCTTCTCGTTCTCCCACTGGGCCTTCTTGGCCTTGAAGTCCTCCCGCATGTCGGAGAGCTCCTTCTGGATCTCGGCCAGATGCTCCTGGGAGATCTTGTCGGTCTCCTTTTTCAGGGCGGCCTCCTCAATCTCATGCTGGGTGATCTTCCGCTGGATCACGTCCAGCTCGGTGGGCATGGAGTCGATCTCCGTGCGGATCATGGCGCAGGCCTCGTCGATGAGGTCGATGGCCTTGTCGGGGAGGAACCGGTCGGTGATATAGCGGTTGGAGAGTGTGGCGGCGGCGATGATGGCGCTGTCGGTGATCTTCACGCCGTGGTACACCTCGTACCGCTCCTTCAGGCCCCGGAGGATGGCGATGGTGTCCTCCACGGTGGGCTCGTTGAC
>DWXO01000031.1 GCA_019119165.1 Candidatus Flavonifractor intestinigallinarum
CGAAGGTGGGGGGCTCCACGGCGAAGATCTTACCCTTGTAGGAGTTGATCTTGCACACCATGTTCTCCTTCACGAAGCGGAAGTTGTCACCCAGCAGCTCGGAGCCGATGGGCACCAGATCGTAGGTCTCGGGGTCCATGAAGTAGTACAGATCGCCGTCGTTGTAGCTGTACTCCATGTCCTTGCGCTCCACATAGGCCTGCTCAAACTTGGCGGTGGGGTTGAAAGAGGTCTCGGTCACGCCGCCGGTGATGACGTTCTTCATCTTGGTGCGGACAAAAGCGGCGCCCTTGCCGGGCTTGACGTGCTGGAACTCGACGACCTGCATGACCTGGCCGTCCATCTCAAAGGTCACGCCGTTGCGAAAATCACTGGCAGAAATCGTAGGCATTGAAATTCATCCTCCAAAAGGTTTTTTAAATCATCAGCTAAGTCATTTTACCCTATTATTCCCGTCATTGCAAGGCTTTTTACAGAATAATCAGCTCTTTGGGCGATTTGGTCAGATTCACATTGCCCTCCTCGGTGTAGATGAGCACATCCTCGATGCGCACGCCAAACTTGCCGGGCAGATAGATGCCGGGCTCGGCGGAGACGGCGGCGCCCACGGGCATGGGAGTCTCGTCCCGGCCGTTGGCATTGGGGGACTCGTGGATCTCGATGCCTACGCTGTGGCCGAAGCCATGACCAAAGTATGCCCCGTAACCGGCGTCCTCAATCACCTTGGCGGCGGTGTTGTGAATCTCCTTGCCGGGCACCCCCGCCTTGGCCTTGGCGATGCCGGCCAGCTGGGCCTTCAGCACGGTATCGTACACCTTGCGCATCTCCTCGGTGGGCTCGCCCAGGGCGATGGTACGGGTCATGTCGGAGCAGTAGCCGCCGAACTTGCAGCCGAAATCCATGGTGATGAACTCGCCCTTCTGCACCTTCTTCTCACTGGGGATGCCGTGGGGCAGGGAGCCGTTGGGGCCGGACACCACGATGGGATCGAAGCTCATCTTCTCAGCGCCCCGGCACAGCATCTCATACTGGAGGCGGGCGGCGATCTCCTGCTCGGTCATGCCGGGCTGGATGAACTTCAGGATGGCGTCAAAAGCCTGATCGGTGATCTCCTGGGCGCGCTTCATCAGGGCGATCTCTTCCTCGTCCTTGGCGGCCCGCAGGTTGTTCACCAGGCTCTGGGCGGGCACCAGCTCACAGGGCAGCTTGGAATACTGGTTGTAGGAGGCCACGGTCACATAGCCGTCCTCAAAGCCCATCTGCTGAATGCCCAGCTCCCGGACGGCCTGCTCGGCCAGCACCATGAAGTTCTTGTTCCGGTCGGTCATGGTGATGGCGGCACCGGTGACCAGGTTGCCGGCAGCCTCAATGTACCGGGAATCGGTGAAATAGCGGCTCTCGTTCTTGGTCACGATGACCATGCCCTCGCCGTGGAACCCGATGGCGTAATATTCGCCGGGATCGCTGGTGATGAGCATGGCATCCAGCTTGTATTCGTCCAGCTTGGCCGCGATTTGTTTCAGATGGTTCATTTGAAAGACTTCCTTTCTAATATCAAGCGTTCTGATAGAGTCGTTTCATAGTCAGTGCATCCTCGGCCTGCGTTCCTGCCGACTCACAGATGAAAGTCGGGCTCCAGCCCCGGCGGGCCACCTCGGCCATCAGAGGCTCCGGGTCGGGTCCAAAATCCTCCTGATCGAAGGTCAGGTGCATTTTTTCTCCCCCGTTAGGGGTGAACTGGATCTTGGAGAAGTGGCTGTGGAAGCGGGAGGCCCGCTCCTCCCCCAGCACCGCTTTGATGCGGTCCAGCATCTTCACGCAGGCCTCATGGCCCTCCAGCTCCCCCAGGGTGCGGGCGTACAGGTGGCCGAAGTCCACGCAGGGAGTAAGCCGCTCATCCAGGGTACACAGCTCCAGCACCTCGTCCAGGTCCCCCAGCTGGTTGATCTTGCCCATGGTCTCGGGGCAGAGGGTGATGTGTCCGAAGCCGGTGCCGTCGCAGGCGGCCACCACTTCTTTCAGGGAGTGCAGGGCGATGTCCTGGGCCTCCCGCCGGGTACGCTTCATCAGGGCGCCCGAGTGGATCACCACCCGGGTGGCTCCCATCCAGTCCGCCGCCTGGCAGGCGGCAGTGATATAGCCGATGGTCTTTTGCAGGCTGTCTGGGTCGGGGTTGGCCAGATTGATGAAGTAAGGGGCGTGGATGGACAGGACGATCCCCGCCTCTCTGGCCGCCTCCCCCACCTTTCTGGCGGTGGCTTCTCCTACGTTGACCCCCTTGCCGCACTGGTACTCGTAGCAGTCCAGTCCCAGCCCCGCCAGCCAGCGGGGGGCGTCCACCGAAGATTTATAGGGAAAGGACTCGGCGTTGCCTGCCGGTCCAAAGATAGCGCTCATAATGGTTTTGCTCTCCTTTTTGTCAGGGCGCGGAAGGGCCACTCGGCGGCGTACCGCAGGTAGCGCCCCGGATTGCCCGCCAGCCGGATGGGCTCCACCAGCAGTGTGGTCACGCCGGCCCGGCTGCCGCCCAAAATATCGGTAAAGATCTGATCCCCCACAATGGCGGTCTGCGCCGGGGTGCATCCCATCTGCTCCATGGCTTTGTAAAAGGAGCCGGGTTTGGGCTTGCCCGCGTGGCCGATGTAGGGGACGCCCAGGGCCTTGCAGAACCGCTCCGGCCGCTGGGGATGCCGGTTGTTGGACAGCACGAACAGGGTAACCCCATGCATTTGCAGTTCCGCCGTCCAGTCCCGCACCTGCTGGGTGGGTTCGGGCACCCCGTAGGGCACCAGGGTGTTGTCCAGGTCGGCCAGCAGCAGGCGGACCCCCCGCCGGGCCAGCGCGGCGGGATCGATGTCGTAAATGGTCTTTCCTGACCAGTGGGCCGTCAGCATGGCTTCACCTCGTCTATTTGCAGTCTGGTCCGCATAGGATTATATCACGCTTCTTACAACTTGGACAAGGGGGTAGCTTCTATGCAGCCGAATTCCACACTCATTCTCACCGCGCCGCCCAACCAGAGCCGGGCGGCTCTGCGGTTTGGCCTTCCCGTGGCCCACACCGCCTACCGGGTGGGGGGCGGGCCCCACCTCTTCCGGGCCAATATGCCCATATCCGTCCGGGGCGGCCTGATGGCTCTGGACTGCGTGGGCTTTGACGGCCGGGGCGAGGCCGGGCCCTTCTGTCAGGAGGTACTGCGGGAGTGCTCCGCCCGGGGCTATGACGGCATCCTGTGCGACTTTGAGGGCCGTCCCATTCCCCTGCTGGGGGAGATCGTCCGCACCCTGGCCGGTCTCACTCAAAAGCGGGGCTGGCCCCTCTATGTGACCGAGGCCTACGGCGGCTCTGCCGACAGCGCCAAAGTGCTCATCTCCTCCGCCCTGTCCGGCGGCTCCCTGGCCCAGCGGCTGGGCGAGGCGGTCCAGCGGTACGGCCAGGACCGGGTGGCGCTGGCGGTGGAGCGGGTAGCGGAGGACTTCTACCTCCCCTCCCCCTCCGGCCAGGGCCAGCCCCTGAGCCTGGAGGAGCTGCGCCGGCTGATGGAGGAACGCAGCCCCTCGGTCTTTTTCTCCACCGAACTGTGCGCCCATTACTTTACTTATATGTCCCGGGAGAACGGCGCCCATTTCGTGCTCTTTGACGACGCCGGGTCCATCCGCAAAAAATTGCAGGTGGCCCGGGGACTGGGCATCCGCCAAGCGGTGTTGTCCTACCCCCAGGTAGAGGACCTGATGGAGGACATTCTGTCGGCTCCCTGAAACGGAACAGGACCCCGCGCCGACGGCGCGGGGTCCTGTGATTCGTAGTATTAGTAATACTTCTTGCGGTTCTTGCGGGCGGCCTCAGACTTCTTGCGCCGCTTGACGCTCGGGCTCTCGTAGTGCTCACGCTTGCGAACCTCGGCCAGAACGCCAGACTTGGCACAGCTGCGCTTGAAACGCTTCAGCGCATTCTCCAAGGACTCGCCGTCCTTCACATGGACTTCCGACATTGACTTCCCCTCCCTCCGAAGCGGCGGGGTTCCACCGCCAAAGGGCCACACATAGATATGGCTTTAACAGAATCATTGTATGCTATCCGCAAGCAAATGTCAAGTGCAGATTTGTTTCTTTCTTTTTTCCTAGGTCAGTTCCTGAAAAAATTCCAGCTCTTCTCCGGCCGGACCGGTACAAAATGCAATTCGGATGGGGTAGTTCCCGCCCAGGTTCTTGTTCTCCGGCCCGAGGAAAACCGGCCGCCCCGCGGCCTGGACCCGCCGGGCCATGCCGTCCACATCGTCGGTGGAAAAGGCGATATGGGCAAACAGCCCCTTCTCTTCCTTCCCGCCGTTGGCCATGACCTCCAACAGGGTGTTGCCCAGATCCAGCATGGCGCCCTGGCTGTCCCCTTCGCCCCAGCGGCAGACCAGAGGACAGTCCAGAACCTTCTCATAAAAGGCCAGCACAACTTCAAATTCAGCAGCACCCTTGGCCTTGAGGGAAATATGGTGTATTCCGCGCATCTTACTTGGCAATCAGGTTGACCAGCTTGTTGGGTACCAGGATGGTCTTAACCAGGTTCTTGCCCTCGGTAAACTTCTGCACCTTGGGATCGGCCAGAGCGGCGGCCACCACAGTGGCCTCGTCGCTGTCCATGGGGACGGTGACGGTGGCACGCAGCTTGCCGCACACCTGAACAGCCATCTGCACCTCGGCGGCCACGGTCTTGCTCTCATCGTAGGCGGGCCAGGCCTGCTCACAGGCCATACCCTCGGCGTTGAAGCCCAGGGTCTCCCACAACTCCTCGCACATATGGGGGGCAAAGGGGGACAGCAGCAGCAACAGGGTTCTGTACTCGCCCTTGGAGCAGCCGTTCTGGTAGAAGTCGTTGACCAGAGCCATCAGGGCGGCGATGGCGGTGTTGAACTTCATGGCCTCGATGTCGTCGGCCACCTTCTTGATGGTCTTGTGGATGGCACTCTCGTTGGCGGCGGAGTAGTCCATGGAGTCGGTCAGGTTCTCGGACAGGTTCCACACACGGTCCAGGAAGCGCTTACAGCCCTTGACGGCATTGTCGCTCCAGGAGGCGGCCTTCTCAAAGTCGCCGATGAACATGATATAGGTGCGCATGGTGTCGGCGCCGTACTGGGCCACCACGTCGTTGGGGTTGACCACGTTGCCCCGGCTCTTGGACATCTTCTCGCCGCCTTCGCCCAGGATCATGCCGTGGGAGGTGCACTTGTGGTAGGGCTCCTTGGTGGGCACCACGCCGATGTCGTAGAGGAACTTATGCCAGAACCGGCTGTACAGCAGGTGGAGGGTGGTGTGCTCCATGCCGCCGTTGTACCAGTCCACAGGGCTCCAGTAGTCCAGCGCCTCCTTGGAAGCCAGGGCCTTATCGTTGTGGGGGTCCATATACCGCAGGAAATACCAGCTGGAGCCTGCCCACTGGGGCATGGTGTCGGTCTCCCGCTTAGCGGGCCCGCCGCAGCAGGGGCAGGTGGTGTTTACCCAGTCGGTCATCTTGCTTAGGGGGGACTCGCCGTCG
>DWXO01000032.1 GCA_019119165.1 Candidatus Flavonifractor intestinigallinarum
GAGCTGCTGGAGGCCTGCGGCCGCAAGCGGGGCTTCCTGATTTCCGGCGGCGAGGTGGACACCGAGCGTATGGCCCGGGTGCTGCTGGAGGAGTACCGTAGTGGCAAGCTGGGTAACTTTACCTTGGAGACACCCCAAGAGGTGTAAAGGAGATAGACTATATGGATCTGTGGGAACTGGAGCGGGACTGCTGGGCCAAGGGCCACGATCTGGTGTGCGGCTGTGACGAGGCGGGGGCTGGCCCCCTGGCGGGGCGGGTGTACGCCGCCGCGGTGATTCTGCCCCGGGAGCTGGCCATCGAGGGCCTCAACGACTCCAAAAAGCTGACCCCCAAGAAACGGGACCGGCTCTATGATGTGATTGTGGAGCAGGCTGAGGCTTATTCTGTGGCCTGGGTGGAGGCGCAGGAGATCGACGAGACCGACATCCTCAGCGCCCGGATGAACGCCATGCAGCGGGCCATTGACGGCCTGAAGGTCCGGCCCGACTTTGCGCTCATCGACGGCAACCGGGATCACGGAAAGCAGGGAGCCGTCACCACGCCCCACGCAACGGTTGTAAAGGGAGATTCCCTGTCGGCTTCCATTGCCGCCGCCTCCATTCTGGCCAAGGTGAGCCGGGACCGGTACATGGAGGAGATGGCGGCAGAGTACCCCCAGTACGCCTTTGAACAGCACAAGGGCTATCCCACCAAGCTCCACTATGAGAAGCTGCGGCAGTACGGGCCCTGTCCCATCCACCGCCGCACCTTCCTGAAAAAGCTGTGAGCGGGGGAGAGGCCAGGCTGCTGGGCCGGTGGGGAGAGGCCAAGGCGGCGGAGCTGCTGCGGAAGCGGGGCTATACCATCCTGGCCGCCGGATACCACTGTAGGTTTGGCGAGATCGACCTGATTGCAACCACTGACAAGTATTTGTGCTTTATAGAAGTGAAGCTGCGGAAGGACGCCTCCTTCGCCCCCGGACGGGCGGCGGTGGACAGGCGGAAGCAGCAGAAGCTGCGGACCACGGCGGAGTTTTATCTGGCGGAGCACCCGTCGGAGGCGCTCCAGCCCCGGTTTGACGTAGCGGAGCTGTACGCGCCCCAGGGGATGGCCACCCGGGAGCCGGAGTTTCACTATTGGGAAAACGCATTTTAAAGGAGGCGGGAGCCTTGCCGGAACTGGACGTCTTTGACGGACACTGTGACACGGTGCTGAAATGTTGTCTGGAGGGGGGCGGCTTTGGCCGCAACCCATACCATGTGGACCTGGAGCGGGGGAGGGCCTTTGGACGGTACGCCCAGTTCTTTGCCCTCTTCGGTCAGCCGGAGGATTTCCCCGGCCTTACCCCCCGGGAGACCTTTGAGCGGGAATACGCCCTCTTTTCCCGGGAAATGGATGCAAATTCCGCCATTATTACCCACTGCCGCAGCGGGGAGGAGGCGGAGGCCGCCTTCGCTGCCGGAAAAATGGCGGCCTTTCTGTCGGTGGAGGGGGCGGAGCTGCTGAACTGCTCCCTGGAGCGGCTGGAGGAGGCCCACGCTCTGGGCGTCCGGGCGGTGAACCCCACCTGGAACCGGGCCAACGCCCTGGGGGGCACCAACGCCGAGGACGTGGACAGGGGATTGACCGACCAGGGAAAGGCCTTTGTCCGCAGGGCGGAGGAGCTGGGGGTGCTGGTGGATGTGTCACACCTGTCCGACCCGGGGTTCTGGGACGTGGCGGACACCCTGTCCGGCCCCTTTTTTGCCAGCCATTCCGACAGCAGAGCTGTGTTTTCTCATCCCCGGAACTTGACCGACGCACAATTTACTGCCATAATAGAGCATAACGGCGTGGCGGGACTGAACCTCTTCGCCGAGTTTGTGGGGGGAGAGGCCGATCTGGAGGCCATTGCCGCCCATCTGGACCACTGGCTGGAGCTGGGGGGCGAACAAAATATCGCCCTGGGGGGCGATCTGGACGGATGCAGCCCCCTGGCGGGTTCCATGGCCGGGGTCCAGGACTATGAACGGCTTTACCACTTCCTGCGGTCGCGGGGCTACAGTCAGGCCCTTTTGCAGGATCTGTTCTTCAATAATCTGATGAGGGTAGTGAGCAAAGTATGTACTATGTAAGCACAAGAAACAAGCAGGACCGCTGCACCGCAGCTCAGGCCATCGCCCGTGGACTGGCCGCCGACGGCGGCCTCATGACCCCCGAGGTGTTCCCCAAGCTGTCCCCCAACGGCCTGAATACCATGCGGGATATGTCCTATCAGCAGCGGGCGGTCTTTGTGATGAATTCCTATCTGGATGACTTCACCTCCTCCGAGCTCACCGGCTTTGCCGCCAAGGCCTACAGCAGCGCCAAGTTCGACGTGCCCGAGGTGGCTCCCGTCCGGCAGGTGGACGACAAGACCTACTGCCTGGAGCTGTGGCACGGCCCCACCTGCGCCTTTAAGGACATGGCCCTGCAGATGCTGCCCTACCTGCTCACCGCCTCCCTGAAGAAGAATCAGGAGTCCAAGACGGTGTGCATCCTGGTGGCCACCTCCGGCGACACCGGCAAGGCCGCCCTGGAGGGCTTCCGGGACGTGGACCGCACCCGCATCCTGGTGTTCTACCCCAAGGACGGCGTGTCCGCCATCCAGGAGCTGCAGATGAACACCCAGGAGGGAGGCAACGTGGGGGTGTGCTCCGTGGTGGGCAACTTCGACGACGCCCAGACCGGGGTGAAGAAGCTCTTCTCCGACGAGGCCCTGCGGGAGCAGCTGGCTGAGCGGGAGTATTTCCTGTCCTCCGCCAACTCCATCAACTGGGGCCGGGTGCTGCCCCAGATCGTCTACTACATCTCGGCCTACTGCGACCTGCTGCGGGACGAGAAGATCAAGAAGGGGGACCCCATCAACGTCTGCGTTCCCACCGGCAACTTCGGCAACATCCTGGCGGCCTACTACGCCAAGGAGATGGGCGTGCCCATCAACAAGCTGATCTGCGCCTCCAACGCCAACAACGTACTCACCGACTTCATCCGCACCGGCCAGTACGACCGCAACCGCACCTTCCACAACACCATGTCCCCCTCCATGGACATCCTGATCTCCTCCAACCTGGAGCGGATGCTCTTTGCTCTCAGCGATCATGACGACGCCGAGGTGCGGGGCTACATGAACCAGCTGAACACCGTGGGAATGTATAAGGTGAGCCCCGCCATCCAGACCAAGCTCAGCCGCATCTTTGCCGCCGGCTGCTGCGACGATGCCCAGACCCAGAAGGTGATCGGGCAGATGTGGAAGGAGCACGGCTACCTCATCGATCCCCACACCGCCGTGGCCTTCGACGTGCTGGACCAGTACCGGAAGGAGAGCGGCGACGACACCCCCGCCGTGGTGGTGTCCACTGCCAGCCCCTTCAAGTTCTGCGACAGCGTGCTGGGCGCCCTGGGCGTTGACGAGCTGGCGGAGGGCACCGCCATTCTGGACCAGCTGAGCCAGCTCACCGGCGTGGCCGTGCCCGGCCCCCTGGCCGCCCTCAAGAACAAGAGCGTGCGTTTTCACCAGACCGTCTCCAAGGAGCACATGGTGGACCAGGTGCTGGAGATGCTCAAGTAAATGGCCCTGTTTGTCATTGGCGACACCCACCTCTCCCTGGCCTCCGACAAGCCCATGGACGTGTTCGGCGGCGGCTGGGAGGGCTATGTGGACAAGCTGCGGGCCGGTTTTCAGGCGGTGGGTCCGGAGGACACGGTGGTGCTGTGCGGCGATCTGTCCTGGGGCATGAGCCTGGAGGAGGCGGAGGCCGACTTCGCCTTCCTGGACGGCCTGCCTGGCCGGCGCAAGCTGCTGCTCAAGGGCAACCACGACTACTGGTGGAACACCGCCTCCAAGATGAACCGGTTTTTCGCGGAGAAGGGTTTTTCCACCTTAAACATCCTCCACAACAACTGCTATGAGTACGGGGAGTACGCCCTGTGCGGCACCAGAGGCTGGTTCTACGAGGAAAAAGGGGACCAGAAGGTGTTCAACCGGGAGCTGATCCGGCTGGAGGCATCCCTGAAGGCGGCGGGGGAGAGGAAGAAGCTGTGCTTCCTCCACTACCCGCCCCTCTACCAGGGCTACCGCTGTTCCGAGATCATCGCCCTGCTGGAACAGTATGAGGTGGAGGCCTGCTATTACGGTCATCTCCACGGCGGAAGCCACCGTCTGGCGGTGGAGGGAAGGTACGGTCCGGTGTCCTATCATCTGGTGGCGGCGGACTATGTGGGGTTCCAGCCCCAAAAAATCCTGGAATAATTGAAAAAAACTATGGCAATTTCCGTTCATATCTGATAATATATAGCGGATAACGCGAAAGCTGCCCCGTCCTGAACCAAAGTTCGGGCCCCGGGGCTGACAGGAGGAAGTTAACAAGATGAATGTCAAAAGCGTCGAGAAGCAGGAAAAAAGCGCCGTAGAGCTGGTCATCGAGATCGGCGGCGAGGAGTTTGAGGCCGCGGTCCAGAAGGCTTATCTGAAGCAGCGCAGCAAGATCAACGTGCCCGGCTTCCGGAAGGGCAAGGCTCCCCGGAAGATCATCGAGGGTATGTTCGGCTCCGGCGTGTTCTATGAAGATGCCATCAACGAGCTCTACCCCAAGGCTTACGCCGAGGCCGTGGAGCAGGAGAAGCTGGACGTGGTGTCCTGGCCCAACGTGGAGGTTCTGGAGGCCGGTAAGGACGGCCTGACCTTCAAGGCCACCGTCACCGTCCGTCCCGAGGTGAAGCTGGGCGAGTACAAGGGCCTCACCGCCGAGAAGGAAGAGGTCAAGATCACCGACGAGGACATCGACAACGAGCTCAAGCCCTACATCAACCGCGCCAGCCGCATGGTGACCGTGGAGCGCGAGGCTCAGAACGGCGACACCGTGGTCATCGACTTCGAGGGCTTCAAGGACGGCGTTCCCTTTGACGGCGGCAAGGCCGAGGGCCACAGCCTGGAGCTGGGCTCCGGCGCCTTCATCCCCGGCTTTGAGGATCAGCTGGTTGGCACCAAGGCCGGCGACGAGAAGGACGTGAACGTCACCTTCCCCGAGGAGTATCACGCCGAGGAGCTGGCCGGCGCCCCTGTGGTGTTCAAGGTCAAGGTCCACGAGGTCAAGGAGAAGCAGCTGCCCACCGTGGACGACGAGTTTGCCAAGGACGTGTCCGAGTTTGACACCCTGGAGGCCTTCAAGAAGGACCTGGCCGACAAGCTGACCGAGCGCCGCGAGGCCCAGGCCAAGCGTGCCTTCGAGGCCGCCATCATGGAGCAGGTCATGGACAACATGGAGGTTGAGATCCCCGACGCCATGGTGGCCTACGAGACCGACCAGATGGTGGAAGATATGGCCCGCCGCATCCAGGCTCAGGGCATCCCCTTCGAGCAGTACATGGCCATGACCGGCATGACCATCGACATTGTCCGCTCTCAGGCCGCCGCCGCCGCCATGGAGCGGGTGCGCCGTGATCTGGCTCTGGGAGCCGTGGTGGCTGCCGAGAAAATCGAGATCAGCGACGAGGACCTGGAGGCCGAGTACAAGCGTCTGGCCGACGAGTACCACATGGAGCTGGATCAGGTGAAGGCCGCCGCTCCCGCCGAGGACGTAAAGAAGGGCCTGGCCATCCAGAAGGCCGAGCAGGTCATCTATGACAGCGCCAAGGTGGGCAAGGCTCCCGCCAAGAAGAAGACCACCAAGAAGAAGGCCGAGGAGGCCGAGGGTGAGGCCGCCGAGGGGGAGGAGAAGCCCAAGAAGCGCCGCACCACCAAGAAGAAGACCGAGGAGGCCCCCGCTGAGGAGGCTCCCGCCGAGGAAAAAACCGAGGAATAAGACGCCGTGAGGCGGGCATACTTTGAGGTAAGCCTGCCCAAGGGCGGGGATGGTCCGGGGCCCGGGTCTCTGAGAGGGAGGCCCGGCGCCCTGACATCAGAATAAAGGAGTTTCGCAATCATGAGCTTAGTACCCTATGTAGTGGAGCAAACCAATCGGGGCGAGCGGTCCTACGACATTTTCTCCCGTCTGCTCAACGACCGCATCATCTTCCTGGGCGAGGAGGTTAACGCTACCACCGCCAGCCTGGTGGTGGCCCAGCTGCTCTACCTGGAGGCCCAGGACCCGGATAAGGACATCCAGTTCTATATCAACAGCCCCGGCGGCTCCGTCACCGATGGTATGGCCATCTATGATACCATGCAGTACATCAAGTGCGATGTATCCACCATCTGCATCGGTATGGCGGCCAGCATGGGGGCCTTCCTGCTCTCCTCCGGCGCCAAGGGCAAGCGTCTGGCGCTGCCCAATGCGGAGATCATGATCCATCAGCCCTCCGCCGGCACCCAGGGCCAGATCACCGATATGGCCATCCACCTCAAGCGCCTGGAGATCATCAAGAAGCGTATGAACCAGATCCTGGCCGACAACACCGGCCGGAACGTGGAGGAGGTCACCGCCGCCTGCGAGCGTGACAACTTCATGTCCGCCGAGGAGGCCAAGGAGTTCGGCCTGATCGACAAGGTTATCTATTCCCGGTAATCTGCGGGGGAGCGGGGAGGAAACCCCCGCTCCCTTTCCGGCTTTTTGCCTGCAACCAATCCAGAGTAGGACGAGGTAACGATATGCCAAAAAACGACGAGCGCAAAAGCGTACGCTGTTCCTTTTGCGGCAAGCACCAGGACCAGGTGGCCCGCATCATCGCCGGCCCCGGGGCCTATATCTGCAATGAGTGCGTCCACCTGTGCATGAGCATTCTGGACGACAACTACGACCCGGAAGAGACCGTGTCCCCCGACATCCCCGATGTGATCCCCACCCCCCGGGAGATCCGGGACGTGCTGGACCAGTATATCATCGGCCAGGAGGACGCCAAGGTGGCCCTGTCCGTGGCGGTGTACAACCATTATAAGCGCATCTACTTCGGCGGCGGGGAGGATGTGGAGCTCCAGAAGAGCAACATCCTGCTCATGGGCCCCACCGGCTGCGGCAAGACCCTGTTTGCCCAGACCCTGGCCCGCATCCTGAAGGTGCCTTTCGCCATCGCCGACGCCACCACCCTCACTGAGGCGGGCTATGTGGGCGACGACGTGGAGAATATCCTGCTGCGTCTGGTGCAGGCCGCCGACTACGACATTGAGCTGGCCGAGCGGGGCATCATCTATGTGGACGAGATCGACAAAATCGCCCGCAAGAGCGAGAACACCTCCATCACCCGGGACGTGTCCGGCGAGGGTGTGCAGCAGGCCCTGCTGAAGATCCTGGAGGGTACCGTGGCCAACGTGCCTCCCCAGGGCGGCCGCAAGCACCCCCATCAGGAGTTTATCCAGATCAACACCAAGAACATCCTCTTCATCTGCGGCGGCGCCTTCGACGGTATGGAGAAGATCATCGAGCAGCGCCTGGACAAAAAGACCATCGGCTTCGGCGCTGAGATCCAGAGCAAGAAGGAGAAGGATACCGCCATCTTCAAGGAGGTTCAGCCCCACGACCTGCTGAAGTTCGGCATCATCCCCGAGCTGGTGGGCCGTCTGCCGGTGATCACCACCCTGAACGCCCTGGACAAGGACCAGCTGGTGCGTATCCTCACCGAGCCCAAGAACGCTCTGGTGAAGCAGTACCAGAAGCTGCTGGAGTATGACATGGTGGATCTCACCTTTGACACCGCCGCCCTGGAGGCGGCCGCCGACAAGGCCATCGAGCGGGGCATCGGCGCCCGCGGCCTGCGGGCGGTGCTGGAGGAGGTTATGACCCAGGTCATGTACGACGTACCCTCCGACCCCACCATCACCAAGGTGACCATCACCGCCGAGAGCGTCAAGGACCACGCGGCTCCCACGGTGGAGCACGACCCGGAGCGCACCCACCGGCCCAGGCTGGGCGGCGCGTCCCTCCGTGCCGAGCACGGCGGAAAGGCCCCCAAGGGCAACGTGTCCTGACCAAAGCACCATAAGACCAATCGAGGAGACAGGAACCGGGAGACTGGGCAGCACCGGCCGCCCCCGGTCCTGTCTCCTGTTTCATATCCCCGAGAGGAGGGAAATCCATGCAAACCAATCTGCCCGCGGTCATGCCCGCCCTGGCCCTGCGGGGGCTGACCATCTTTCCCAATATGATGCTCCACTTCGATGTGGGCCGGGAGGCCTCCATCAAGGCTCTGGACGAGTCCATGACCTCCGGCCAGCCCATCTTCCTGGTGGCCCAGCGGGACCTGGCGGTGGAGGAGCCCAAGGAGGCCGACCTCTACCGGGTGGGCACCATCAGCACCGTCCGCCAGATCCTCCGTCTGCCCGGCGGCAACGTGCGGGTGATGGTGGAGGGCGTCAGCCGGGGCCGGCTCCAGAGCCTGGTCCAGACCACGCCCTACTTCACCGCCCAGGTGGAGGAGATCCAGGAGGAGACCACCTTCCGCCGCTCCGCCCGCACCGAGGCGCTGATCCGTCAGACCTATGACCTCTTCGAGAACTA
Source organism: Candidatus Flavonifractor intestinigallinarum (assembly GCA_019119165.1). Lineage (GTDB taxonomy): Bacteria > Bacillota > Clostridia > Oscillospirales > Oscillospiraceae > Flavonifractor > Flavonifractor intestinigallinarum. The sequence goes on from DWXO01000032.1 coordinate 8,431, forward strand.
CATCGACCTGGCCCCCAAGATGACCCCCGACATTCTGCTGTCGGTGCTCTCCAGCGAGGAGCCGGGCTATATTGCCGACTACATTGCCCAGAACCTGCCCATGCGCACCGGGGACAAGCAGGCCATCCTGGAGGAGCTGCGCCCCGTCCGCCGGCTGGAGAAGCTGTGCCAGAATCTCCGCAGGGAGGTGGCCATCCTGGAGCTGGAGCACCAGATGCAGGACAAGGTGCGGGACCAGCTCACCCGGAGCCAGCGGGACTATGTGCTGCGGGAGCAGCTGAAAGTCCTCCAGCAGGAGCTGGGGGAGGACAGCCAGGGGGACAGCGAGCTGGAGGAGTACCGCCAGCGTATCCAGCAGGCCAAGCTGCCCCAGGAGGTGGCGGACAAGCTGAACAAGGAGCTGGGCCGGCTGGAGAAGCAGCCCTTCGGCTCCGCCGAGGCCACCGTGCTGCGCAATTATCTGGACACCGTGCTGGAGCTGCCCTGGGGCAAGTATACCAAGGAGCGGGTCAACGTGGAGGCCGCCCGCAAGGTACTGGACGGGGACCACTACGGCCTGGAGAAGGTAAAGGAGCGCATCCTGGAGTTTCTGGCCGTCAAGCAGCTCTCTCCCCAGCTGAAGGGGCAGATTCTCTGCCTGGTGGGCCCCCCCGGCGTGGGCAAGACCTCCATCGCCACCAGCGTGGCCCACGCCATCCACCGGAACATGGCCCGCATCTCCCTGGGCGGCGTCCATGACGAGGCCGAGATCCGGGGGCACCGCAAGACCTATGTGGGGGCCATGCCCGGCCGTATCATCGCTGCTATCAAGCAGGCAGAAAGCTGCAATCCGCTGCTGCTGCTGGATGAGATCGACAAGCTGGGCAACGACCAGCGGGGCGATCCCGCCTCCGCGCTGCTGGAGGTGCTGGATGCCGAGCAGAACGCCACCTTCCGGGACCACTTCCTGGAGGTGCCTTTTGACCTGTCCGACGTGCTCTTCATCACCACCGCCAACACCCTGGACACCATCCCCAAGCCCCTGCTGGACCGGATGGAGGTCATTGAGCTGAGCAGCTATACCGACGAGGAGAAGGTGGAGATTGCCAAGCGCCACATGATCCCCAAGCAGATCAAGCGCCACGGCCTGACCCGCGCCAAGTTCAAGCTGTCCGACGACGCCCTGCGCATCCTCATCCGGGGCTACACCCGGGAGTCCGGTGTGCGTGTTCTGGAGCGGCAGATCGGCGCCCTGTGCCGCAAGGCCGCTATGCGCCTGGTGACAGGAACTGTAAAGTCGGTCAACATTACAGAGAAAAACCTGGAGGAATTGCTGGGTATTCCCCGGTATCACCCCGACCGCATTCCCCAGACCGAGCAGGTGGGCGTGGTCAACGGCCTGGCCTGGACCAGCGTGGGAGGCGAGATCCTGGAGGTGGAGGTGGCCGTGGTGCCCGGCACCAGCAAGGTGGAGCTCACCGGCAACCTGGGGGACGTGATGAAGGAGTCCGCCCACGCCGCCCTAACCTATATCCGCAGCCGGGCCGCCCAGCTGGGCATCGAGGCTGATTTCCACAAGACCAAGGACATTCATATCCACTTCCCGGAGGGAGCGGTGCCTAAGGATGGCCCCTCCGCCGGTATCGCCATCACCACCGCCATGGTGTCCGCCCTCACCGGGCTGCCGGTCAAGACGGAACTGGCGATGACAGGCGAAGTTACTTTACGGGGCAGAGTGCTGCCCATCGGCGGCCTGAAGGAAAAGACCATGGCCGCTTACCGCAATGGCATCCGCACCGTTCTCATCCCGGCGGACAATGAGAAGGACCTGGAGGAGATCGATCCCACCGTCAAGGCGGGCCTGCGGTTCGTACCTGTGGAGCAGGTGGATCAGGTACTGGCTGAGGCTCTGGACCTGAAGGTGTGCGCCCCCGACGGCGCCATGGCCCAGCCCCACGGCGCTCCCAAGACCGCCGAGCGGCCCAACCTGCGCCAGTAAGGCGGGGACAAGCCCCCGCCGCCCATACACATTTGGGAGGTAATTATGCCCATCAATCTGCAAAAAGCGGAATTTGTCCGCTCCGCCGCCAAGGCCTCCGACTTTCCCCGGGACCGGCTGGCCCAGGTGGCCTTTGCCGGCCGCTCCAACGTGGGCAAGTCGTCAGTGATCAACCGCCTGTTGAACCGGAAGAACTTCGCCCGGGTGGGCGCCGCCCCCGGCAAAACCACCCACATCAACTACTTCCTCATCGACTCCGCCTTTTACCTGGTGGACCTGCCGGGCTACGGCTACGCCAAGGTGTCCCTGGCGGAGAAGCAGCGGTGGGGGCGGCTCATGGAGGAGTGGTTTGCCGACAACTCCCTGATGACCCTGGGGCTGATGATCGTGGATGCCCGCCACAAGCCCACCGCCGACGATTGCACCATGGCCCAGTGGTTCAAGAACAGCGGCAAGCCCTTCGCGGTGGTGGCCAACAAGCTGGACAAGCTGCGCAAGAGCGACATCGAGCCCAATCTGGCCCGTATCCGGGAGACCCTGGAACTGGACGAGAGTGTAAAGGTGATTCCCTTTTCGGCTGAGAAGGGAGACGGCAAGCAGGAACTGCTCAATCTGATTCTGGATCACGCGGAGGGACTGGCATGAGGTATGTGAAGCTGCTGCGGGACGGCAAGGGCGTGTGGGGGGTACTCCATGGGGACATGGTGCGCACCCTGACCCGCCCGCCCTTTGAGGGGATCTGCTACGATGGGGAGAGCCTGCCTCTGGAGGCCTGCCGCCTGCTGGCCCCCTGTGAAGCCACTAAGATCGTGTGCGTGGGCAAGAACTACTATGACCACGCCATGGAGATGGGGGAGGGGGTGCCCGAGCAGCCCATCCTCTTCCTGAAGGCCCCCAACACCCTCAACCACCCGGAGGGCACCGTCCACGCCCCCGCTTTTGTGGGGCGGCTGGACTATGAGGGGGAGCTGGCCTTTGTCATCCGCCGCCGGGCAAAGGATGTAAAGGCAGAGGACTTTGCAGACTATATCCTGGGCTACACCTGTCTCAACGACGTTACCGCCCGGGATGTGCAGAAGGGGGACGGCCAGTGGACCCGGGGCAAGAGCATGGACGGCTTTGCGCCTCTGGGCCCCGTGGTCACCGACGAGGTGGACCCCGCCGCTCTGGCCATTGAGACCCGGCTCAACGGGACGGTGGTCCAGCAGGGGAACACCAGCCAGTTCATGACGGCGGTGCCTCAGCTGTTGGAGTTCATCACCGCCTCCATGACTCTGGAGCCAGGCGATGTGGTGACTACCGGCACCCCGGCGGGCATCGGGCCTATGGTGCCCGGCGACACCGTGGAGGTCACCGTCCAGGGCATCGGCACCCTGCGCAGCCGGATTGTCTGAGGGGTACAAAACAGATCGAACAGGGGCCATCTCACCGCGGTGAGATGGCCCCTGATTTTATGGGGACAGATTTTTATTTTTTTCTTGCATATTCGTTCCCAATCTGGTACAATGCGTGTCACTGCATTTTTATGCAGAATCGGTAGAAAAAGGAGATCGAGAAATGAAAAAACAAGTCTCTCTGGCGCTGACCCTGACTCTGACAGCCAGCCTGCTGGCCGGCTGCGGAAACACGACGACGGAAGGGAGCCAGCCGACTGGGGCGACCCAAACATCCCTTGTGGATGCCACACCCGACGCGGCAGAAAAGACCGCCAGCTTTACTGACGAAATGAAAATCCCCTACGCAATGGACCTGTCGCCTGAGGACGGCGCCGACTCTGTGGAACGGCTGGGTGACCACCAGGATTCCCCCTACTTTGTTCACCCGGACTATTATAACATGGAGTCCAGCGACACCCTCACCATTCTGACCGGATTTAAGACCATGCAGCAGACCAGCGAGTGGGCCTGCGGCGTGACCTGCTCCCTGATGGTGCTCAACTGGTATGATCAGATGGGCGACTGGACGGAGGAGAGCCTGGCTGCCCTGCGCCATTCCCTGGACGGCACCGAGCTGGAGGGCTATCCCGGTACTACCCTGAAGCAGGCCATGGATATTTTTGATGGCGTAGGCGGCTTTACTTATACTACCACGCTGGACTATGAGGACCCGGCCTCCGAGGTCTGGATGGATACCATCCAGGGCTGGCTGGCCGAGGGCAAGCCTGTAATGGTGTGTTACAATGATTGGGGCGGACACTGGCAGATCATCATCGGCTACGATACCATGGGTACCGAGACCGAGCAGGACGACGTATTTATCGTGGCCGACCCCTATGACACCACCGATCACTGCCAGGACGGCTACGGCGTGCTCATGGCCGAGCGGTTTATGTATAATTACTCTATGTACGGCGCCTTCCCTGAGTCTGAGGGAGGCAGCGATTTCCTGTTCCTGGTGGCCTCTCCTGCGGAGGGTTGACCGCCGGACCCGGTCAAGTTCATACCAAACTGTCTTTTTCTCAGGACAGATGAAGGAAGGGTCTGCCGCACACGCTGCGGCAGACCCTTTTCCTGCGCCGGTGGGACGGAGAGTGTCCCTTGTGCTTTTCGGGAAAATTTGATATAATCGGAATCAAATTATGGACGAAAGGGAGGGGACGGAGATGAAACGGCGGATGGCGCTGGGGAAGATGCTCAACCTGCGGGATCTGGGCGGCTATCCCACGGCGGACGGAAGGACCACCCGGTGGGGCGTTCTGCTGCGGGGGGACAACCCCATGGGGCTCACCGACGCCGACGCCCGGCTTCTGCTGGAGCTTAACATCACCACCGTCATCGACCTGCGCAGCCAGGAGGAGGCCCGGCAGTTCCCCGATGAGCTGACGGCCCGGCCCGGCTTTAACTGCCATTTCATCCCCATGTCCACCGGCGAGAAGCTGCCCAACGAGGAGGAGCTCATCGGCCTGGGCTATTTCCGCGCCCTGGAGCGGAAGGACACCATCCGTTCGGTGCTGGAGACCATTGCCGACGCACCCGGGGGCGTACTCTTCCACTGTATGGCGGGGAAGGACCGCACCGGCTGCATTGCCGCCCTGCTGCTCACCCTGGCGGGGGTGGACCGGCTGGATATTCTGGCCGACTACCAGGTGTCCCAGACCTACATCCGCCCGGTGATCCGGTGGATGCAGGAGACTCGCGCCGATCTGCCCGCCTATGTGGGCCTGTCCAAGCCGGAGTATCTGGAGGACTGCCTGGAAAGGCTGGAGGGAGCCTACGGCTCTGTTTTGGATTATCTGCGCGCCATCGGGCTGACCCAGCCGGTGCTGGAGCGGCTGAAAAGCAAGCTATTGGAGGAATGATCCTTGGGTTCACTCGGTCAATTTTTCCGGCACATGGACTGGTGGGGGCTTGTGGCCCTGCTCATCAGCGCCGTGGCCGCCCTGTTGTGTATCACCCTGCATGAGCTGTCCCACGGCTTTGTGGCCTACAAGCTGGGGGACCCCACCGCCAAAAACGCCGGGCGGCTCACTCTAAACCCCATCAAGCATCTGGACCTGATCGGCCTTTTGATGATGGTGGTGGTCAAGGTGGGCTGGGCCAAGCCGGTGCCGGTGGATATGCGCTATTTCAAGCGCCCCAAGCAGGGCATGGCCATCACCGCCCTGGCGGGCCCGGTGGCCAACTTCCTCACCGCCCTGGGGGCGGTGGCTCTGGCCTCCGTTGTCTGGCATTTCGCCCCCATCAATAAGGTCAGTCTGCTGGTCCTGTGCTTCCTGGCCAACATGGCCCTGCTGGGCGTGGGCATGGGACTGTTCAATCTGATTCCCATTTCCCCTCTGGACGGGTCCAAGATCCTGTTTGCCTTCCTGCCCGACAAGACCTACTACACCATCCTCAAGTATGAGAAATATGTGATGGGCCTGCTCATCATCCTGGTGCTGCTGGGGGTGTTCAACAAGCCCCTGAGCTTCCTGATGGTCCAGTGCCTGCGGGGGCTGTGCGCCCTCACCGGGATGCCCCTGGAGTGGCTGCTCTACCTCCAGGACGTGTCCGCTCTTCTGAACCTGTTTTGAGGTGAGTGCCATCGAAACGCCCATTTATCATCTGGAAAAAGTGGTCAAGAACCGGGAGGATATGGAGGACTTCAACGGCCCTCTGGACCTGATCCTCCATCTGCTGAGCAAGAACAAGATGGAGATCAAGGACATTCAGATCTCCCTGATCCTGGACCAATATCTGGCCTGGATGGACCAGCGGCGGCAGCTGGACCTGGAGGTGGCCAGCGAGTTCGTCACCATGGCGGCCCAGCTGGTGTATATCAAGACCCGGATGCTGCTGTCTATCCACGACGAGGAGGCTCTCACCGAGTTGGAACAGCTGATGGCCTCCCTGGAGGAGCATCAGCGGCGGGAGGACTATATCCGCATCAAGGCGGTGGTGCCCGCTCTGTCCGACCGCTACGCGGTGGGGCGGGACTACCTGACCAAGCCGCCGGAGGCCATCCAGGCGGACAAGACCTACCGCTACGTCCACAAGCCGGAGGACCTGCTGAAGGCCATGCGCTCGGTGCTGGCGCGCTCCGACCACCGGCTGCCGCCCCCCATGGCCGCCTTTGAGGGCATTGTGGGCCGGGAGCCCTACCCGGTGGCCGACAAGGCCGACGAGATCCTGGAGCGGCTGGCCCGGTTCGGGGTCACCCGGTTTTCCGCCCTGTTCCGGGGGAACCGGAGCCGGTCGGAGATCGTGGCCACCTTCATCGCCGTGCTGGAGCTGTGCAAGGCCCGGCGGGTGCGTCTGGCGGGGACGGAGCAGGACTGCACCATCACCAGCACCGGAGAGGGCGGGGAGGAGCCCGACTACTCCACCGATGTTTATGAGCCGTCAGACGGGGGATAATCTATGGAAGTAAAGGAAATCGAATCGGCCATCGAGGGCATCCTCTTTGCCGCTGGGGAGCCGGTGGGGGTGGAGCGGCTGTGTCTGGCCCTGGAACTGGACCGGAGCACCGTGGATACCGTGTGCAAGCGCATGGCCGATCGCTACAGCTACGAGCGCCGGGGGGTGCGGCTGGTGCGGCTGGATACCAGCTATCAGCTGTGCTCCGCCCCCGAGTTTGCCCCCTACATCCGCAAGGCCTTTGAGACCCGCCGCCCCGCCCGGCTGAGTCAGCCGGCCCTGGAGGTGCTGGCCATCATCGCCTACCACCAGGGCGCCACCCGGGCCTATGTGGACCAGGTGCGCGGGGTGGACAGCTCCTACACCATCGGCCTGCTGCTGGAGCGGGACCTGATCGAGGAGGGCGGCCGTCTGGCGGTGCCCGGCCGGCCCATCCAGTACCGCACCACCCAGACCTTCCTGCGGTCCTTCGGCCTGTCCAGCCTGGACGAGCTGCCCGAGCTGCCCAACACCCCGCCGGAGGACGGACAGATCACCATGGAGATGCAGGCGGCGGTGGAGCGGCTGCAGGCGGCGGAGGAAGGGGAGGCCCTGTCCGACGTCACCGAGGAGGAGATCGAGGAGGCAGCCAGGGAGCTGGCCAAGTCTGAGGAGGAGTCTGGGGCATGATTGTGCTGCTGGTTCTGGGGATCGTGGTCCTGGCGCTGGTGCTGCTCAGCCTGATCCGGGTGGGGGTATGGGTGGAGTACGCCCAAAAGACCTTTACCCTGCGGCTGCTGGCCGGTCCGGTGAAGATCACCCTCTTTCCCCGGAAGGAAAAGCAACCCAAAAAGCCCAGGCGAGTCAAAAAGAAAAAGAAAAAACAGGAAAAACAGCCCAAGACGGCGGGAGAGATCTTTGATCTGGTGAAGCAGTTGCTGCCGGTGGCGGCAGACGCCGCCGGGCAGCTGCGGCAAAAGATCCGTATTGACCAGTTTGATCTGGATCTCACCGTGGCCTCTGCCGATCCGGCCAAAACGGCGGTCAATTACGGCAAGCTTAACGGGGCCATCGGTATGTTTTGGCCCCTGGTGGAGCAAAATTTCAAGGTAAAAGCGTGGCGCATCCGCACCAACGTGGATTTTACCACGGACCATCCCACGGTGTATCTGAGAGCGGCGGCCACGTTGACCATCGGGCAGATCTTTGCCCTGGGCGTCCGGGTGGCGTCCAAGGTGCTGCCCATCCTTACCCAACCGAAAAGCGGGAACAAATCCCGGCAGGAAACACAGAAAGAGGCGGTTTAAGCTATGGAAAAGCAGCATCCTATTGGAGATCTGATGGGCGAGATCGTGGACAAGGTCCGTGAGATCGCCGACGCCAACACCATCGTGGGCCAGCCCATTGTTACCGGCGAGGTGACCATCATCCCCATCTCCCGGCTCAGCGTGGGCGTGGGCTCCGGCGGCACCGAGTTCGGCAGCAAGCACAAGAAGCCGGAGGATAACAGCTGCTTCGGCGGTGGCGCCGGGGCGGGGATCAACCTGATCCCGGTGGGCTTCCTCATCGTGAAGGGGGACTCCGTCAAGCTGCTGCCCGTGGCGCCTCCCGCCGCCACCACCGTGGACCGGGTGGTGGAGATGATGCCCGAGGCCATCGACAAGATCACCGGCTTCATCGACAAGCAGCAGGAAAAGAAAAAGGCGGAGAAGGCCGCCCAGAACGGCACGGATAAACCGGGGTTTGAGGGCGTATACTAACGGCATCAACGTGAGGTGATGCTGTTTTGAAACGCTGGTGCGCCCTTTTGCTGGTTCTGTCCCTGCTGGTCCTGCCCGTATTGGGGGCGGAGCCCACCCTGTCGGCCTCCTCGGCCATCCTGATGGACAAAGAGAGCGGGCGGGTGCTCTATGAGAAGAACGCCCGGGAACAGAGGAGCATCGCCAGCATCACCAAGCTGATGACCGCCCTGGTGGCGGTGGAGCTCCATCCCGACCTGTCCTCCACGGTGACCATCCAGCGGGAGTGGACGGGGGCGGAGGGCTCCTCCATGTACCTCAAGCCGGAGGAGAAGGTCACCCTGGAGGCCCTGCTCTACGGGTTGATGCTCTCCTCTGGCAACGACGCGGCGCTGTCCATTGCCGGCTACTGCGGGGGAGACGTGGAGAGCTTCGTGGCGGAGATGAACAAAAAGGCCGCCCAGCTGGGCATGAACGACACCCACTTTGCAAACCCCAACGGTCTGGACGATCCCGACCACTACTCCACTGCCTACGACATGGCTATTCTGGCCCGGGCGGTGCTGGAGCGGGAGGAGCTGCGGGCCATCGTCTCCACCCGGTCCATCTATATCGCCGGGCGGAGTCTGACCAACCACAACAAGCTGCTGTGGCGGTATGAGGGATGTACCGGACTGAAAACAGGCTACACCGACGAGGCGGGGCGCACCCTGGTGTCCAGCGCCCTGCGGGAGGGCCAGGAGCTGATCGCCGTCACCCTCAATGCCCCCAATGACTGGGCCGACCACGCCGCCCTCTTTGACTACGGCTTTGCCACCTATCCCCGGACTCTGGTGGCGGCGGCAGGGGAGTGGGCCGACCTTCCGGTGACGGGCAGTTTGTGCCCCTTCACCCGGGTGAGTACCGTGTCCGACTTCTATTACCCCCTGGCTCAGGGGGAGACCGTCCAGCGAACGGTGGACCTGCCCCAGCGGGTGGAGGCCCCGGTGGAGGCCGGGTTCCCGGCGGGGAGCCTCACCCTTACCCTGAACGGGGACGAGATCGGCCGGCTGTCCCTGCTCTACCAGACGGGCGCCGCCAACAACGTGGCCCCCCTGCGGTGGTGGCAGCGGCTGTTTGGGTAAATTTCACATGACACAGCGGAGGTCTGCCGTAAAACGGCAGGCCTCAACTGCGGAAAGGAGACTGCCGGTGGAAGAGCGGCTGCAAAAGATACTGTCTGCCCATGGGCTGTGCTCCCGGCGGACGGCGGAGACCTGGCTGACGGCGGGGCGGATCACGGTCAACGGCAGACCTGCCAACCTGGGGGACAGGGCCGACCCGGACAAGGACGACATCCGGGTGGACGGCAGGCCCCTGAAGGGTCCCCAAAAGCGTACTTATCTGATGCTCAACAAGCCCCGGGGCTACGTTACCACCCTGTCCGACGAGAAGGGCCGGAAAACGGTGGCCGATCTGGTGCAGGGCTGCGGCACCCGGGTGTGGCCGGTGGGCCGGCTGGACCTGGACTCGGAGGGTCTGCTCATCCTCACCGACGACGGGGAACTGACCCAGCGGCTGCTCCACCCCAGCCATGAGGTGGAAAAGGAATATCTGGTGTGGGTGAAAGGAGATATCCCCGCCGCCCTGCCGGTGCTGCGGGGGCCTATGGAGCTGGACGGGGTGCCCCTCAGCCCCGCTCAGGTGGAGCGAGCGGGGGAGGGCATCCTCTCCGTCACCATCCATGAGGGGCGCAACCGGCAGGTGCGGCGGATGTGCGCCGCCGCCGGGCTCCAGGTCACCCGCCTGCGCCGGGTGCGGGAGGGGAGCCTGACCCTGGGGGAGCTGAGGCCGGGCCGCTGGCGGCCCCTCAGCAGGGAGGAAGTGGCCCTGCTGGAGCAGCTTCCCCCAAAAGCCTGAGGGACTTTTTGCAGGAAGTGATTGAATTCTTGCAAAAAAGGGATTGCTTTTCTTTTGGAAAACCATTATCATAGTGTTTACTGAATCCAGGGGTGCGCCGCGGCTGCGCGGCCGTCCGTTTCTGTCCGGTCTGTCCGCGGTCACGCCGGCGGATGGACCGGGATTCTTTGTCATCAAGGTTAACGGCGTTATGTCTACAGGAACGCAGACGCCGGGAGGTACTGGTTATGCCGAAAGATATTCTCTCTACCATTCAATCTGAAATGAATACCTTCTCCAAGGGGCAGAAGCTCATTGCCAACTTCATCCTGGAGTCCTATGACAAGGCCGCCTTCATGACGGCCAGCAAGCTGGGCAAGACGGTGAAGGTGAGCGAGTCCACCGTGGTGCGCTTTGCCGCCGAGCTGGGCTACGACGGCTATCCCGCCATGCAGAAGGCCCTGCAGGAGATGATTCGCAGCAAGCTCACCTCCATCCAGCGCATTGAGGTGACCAACGACCGCATCGGGGACCACGACATCCTGTCCATGGTGATGCAGTCCGACATTGAGAAGATCCGCCTGACCATGGAGGAGACCGACCAGACCCAGTTTCAGAACGCGGTGGACGCCATCGTCAAGGCCCGCCACATCTACATTCTGGGGGTGCGCTCCGCCGCCGCCATCGCCAGCTTTCTGGGGTTCTACTTTACCCTCATCTTCCAGAACGTGACCATCATCCACACCACCTCCAGCAGCGAGGTCTTTGAGCAGCTGCTCCACATCGGGCCGGAGGACGTGATCATCGGCATCAGCTTCCCCCGGTACTCCCGGAGGACGGTGAAGGCCATGCAGTTTGCCCACGACCGGGGAGCGGAGGCCATCGCCATCACCGACTCGGCGGCATCCCCCTTGGCTCCCTATTCCACCATCACCCTGCTGGCCAAGAGCGACATGGCCTCCTTCGTGGATTCTCTGGTGGCCCCTCTGAGCCTGGTCAACGCCCTTATCGTGGCCATCGGCCGGAAGAAGAACGACGACCTGTCCCGCACCTTTGAAAGTCTGGAGCGGATCTGGGACGAATATGAGGTCTATGAGAAGGTGGACGAGAACAGTTGAGTGAGATCATCGTCATTGGCGGCGGCGCCGCCGGGTGCATGGCGGCCCTGACCGCCGCCCAGCGTGGGGCAACGGTCACCCTGCTGGAGCGCAACCCCAAGCTGGGCCGCAAGCTGTACATCACCGGCAAGGGCCGGTGCAACGTGACCAACCACTGCACGGTGGGGGAGCTGCTGCAAAACATCCCCGGCAACGGCCGGTTCCTGACCAGCGCCGCCACCCGCTTTCCCCCGGAGGAGGCGGAGGCCTTCTTTGAGGGGCTGGGGGTGCCTTTGAAGGTGGAGCGGGGCAACCGGGTGTTTCCCCAGTCCGACAGGGCCGCCGACATCATTGACGCCCTGCTGCGCGCCCTGCGGAAGGCCCGGGTGGACATCGTCCAGGACCGGGCTATCGGCCTGATCCTGGAGGAGGGCCATATCACCGGCGTGAAAGGGGAGAAGGGGACCTACCCCTGCAAGGCGGTGATCATCGCCACCGGCGGGGTGTCCTATCCACTGACCGGCTCCACCGGCGACGGGTATGACTTTGCCCGGGCGCTGGGCCACACCATTGTGGAGCCCTGGGCCTCTCTGGTGCCTCTGGTGGCCGAGCAGGACTTCTGCGCCCGGATGCAGGGCCTGAGCCTGCGGAACGTGGCCATCCAGGTGAAAAACAGCAAGAAAAAGACGGTGTATGCCGAGCAGGGTGAGCTGCTGTTCACCCACTTTGGCCTGTCCGGCCCCCTCATCCTATCCGCCTCCGCCCATATGCGGGACATGGGGAGGGAACACTACTATATCCTGCTGGACCTGAAACCCGCCCTGGACCAGGAGAAACTGGACGCCCGGGTGCTTCGGGACCTGGGGGAGGGGGCCAACAAGGATTTCCGCCATGTGCTGGAGGGGCTGGTGCCCCGGCTCATGGTGCCGGTGGTGCTGGAGCTTACCGATATCCCCGGGGACCTGAAGGCCAACTCGGTGACCAAGCAGCAGCGCCGCCGTCTGGTGGAGACCCTCAAGTGTATCCGCATCGATATTTCCGGCCCACGGCCCATCGCCGAGGCCATTGTCACTGCCGGCGGCGTCAAAACCGGCGAGGTGGACCCCCATACCATGGCCTCCAAAAAGGCGGATGGGGTCTTTTTTGCCGGGGAAGTGCTGGACGTGGACGCCTATACCGGCGGCTTTAATTTGCAGATCGCCTGGTCCACCGGCCGGGCGGCGGGACAGGGGGCAACGGAGTCCCTGAGCCCTTCCAAGGAGTGAGTTTATGAGCAACCACAGGAGCATTGCCATCGACGGCCCCTCCGGGGCGGGCAAGTCCACCCTGGCCCGGGCTTTGGCCAAGGCGCTGGGGTATTTATATGTGGATACCGGCGCCATCTACCGCACCGTGGGCCTGGCGGCCTTCCGTACCGGCACCGATCCGGAGGACGGGACGGCGGTGACCGCCCTGCTGCCCGGCCTGGACATCGGCCTGGGCTACGGGGAGGACGGGGAACAGCGGATGTACCTCAACGGAGAGGACGTGTCCCAGGCCATCCGGCAGCATGAGATCTCCCGGTACGCCTCCTGCGTGTCCGCCCTGCCCCAGGTGCGGGCCTTTCTGCTGGACCGGCAGCGCCAGCTGGCCTCAGAGCACGATGTGGTGATGGACGGCCGGGACATCGGCACCGTGGTGCTGCCCCAGGCCGACGTGAAGATCTTCCTCACCGCCGCCCCCGAGGCCCGGGCCCGCCGCCGCTGGCTGGAGCTGCAGCAGCGGGGCCAGAGCGCCGATTATGAGGCGGTGCTGCGGGACGTGAAGGAGCGGGATGAGAAGGACAGCACCCGCTCCGCCGCACCCCTGCGCCAGGCGGAGGACGCGGTGCTGGCCGACACTACCCAGCTGGACCTGCAACAGAGCTTGGACCTGCTGATTCACATTGCAAAGGAGCAGCTGCAGGCATGAATATCATCTATTTTCTGGCCTATATCGTCCTCTGGCCGGCCTTCCGCATTTTCAAACCCACCCGCTGCATCAACAAGCGGAACTTTCCCGAGGGAGGCGCTCTGCTGTGCGCCAACCACACCCGGATGAGCGACCCCCTCTTTGTGGCCTATGCTCTGGGGCTCAAGCACCAGATCCACGTCATGGCCAAGGAGGAGGTCATGCACTGGCCCATCATCGGCTGGATTTTGAAGATGGGCGGCATCTTCGGCGTCAAGCGGGGCCAGGCCGACATCGGAGCCATCAAGACCGCCATGAAGTATCTGAAAAACGGGGAGCTGCTGCTCATGTTCCCCGAGGGCACCCGCCACCAGGACGGAGACTTCGGAGACGCCAAGACGGGGGCCGCCATGCTGGCCACCCGCACCGGTGTGCCCATCGTGCCCATCTATATCCCTGCCGAGAAGCGCTGGTTCCGCTTCAATCCTGTGGTCATCGGGGAGCCCTACTACCCCAAGACCGCCGGCAAGCGCCCCACGCCGGAGGAGTATAAGAGTATCGCCGAGGACCTGATGGTCCGCATCGAGGCTTTGAAGCCTCAGGCGGGACGATGAGGGTGGAGCTGGCCCGCTCCGCCGGATTTTGCTACGGCGTCCGGCGGGCGGTAGAATTGGCGGAGCAGGCCGCCCAGAGCGGCAAGCCCTGCGCCATGCTGGGTCCCATCATCCACAATGGCAGCGTCATTGACTACCTGAAGCAGCAGGGGGTGGAGCTGGTTCAGTCCCCCGACCAGGTGCCCCCGGGTACCGCCGTCATCATCCGCTCCCACGGGGAGGGACGGGCGGTCCACCAGGCTCTGGAGGAGCGGGGCTGCCCGGTTATTGACGCCACCTGCCCCAACGTCTCCCGCATCCACCGCATTGTGGAGGAGGCGGAGAGCCAGGGCCGGCAGGTGCTCATCATCGGGATGCCCGACCACCCGGAGGTGTCCGCCATCGCCGGCTGGTGCGCCCATCCCGTTGTGCTGGAAGGGGAACAGGCCCTGACCCAGTGGCTGGAGGAGGACCCCAAACGGCGGGAACTGCCCATCACCATGGTGTCCCAAACCACCTCCACGCACTTTATCTGGGCAGAGTGCGTAAAAAAAGCAAAAAAAGAGTGTACAAATTTAAAAATTTTTGATACAATATGTAATGCTACGTATAAACGGCAGTCTGAGGCTCAGGCGCTGGCCGCCAAAAGCGATGCTATGGTCGTCATCGGCGGGCGGGAAAGCTCCAACACCAAACGGCTGGCCGAGTTATGCAAGGCGCTCTGTCCCATGGTCGTTTGGATCGAACGGGCGGCGGAGCTGGAACCTTCCACCCTGTACCGGAAGGCTTCTATTGGAATCACTGCGGGCGCGTCCACGCCTGAGTGGATTATAAAGGAGGTCTATGACAAAATGAGCGACGAAAACATTGAGATCGAGGAATCCTTCGCTGAAATGCTGGAGAAATCGATCAAGACTTTAAATACAGGGGAGAAGGTCACGGGCGTTGTCACTGGCATTACGCCCACTGAGATCTATGTGGATCTTGGCACCAAGCACGCCGGCTACATACCGGTGTCCGAACTGACCGACGACCCTACGGTCAAGGTCGAGGACCTGGTAAAGGTTGGCGATGAGATTGAGACCTACGTCATGCGCGTGAACGACCAGGAGGGTGTTGTCACCCTCTCCAAGAAGCGCCTTGACACCGTGAAGAGCTGGGAGGACGTGGAGCAGGCCAAGGAGGATCACACCACCGTCGAGGGCGTGGTCACCGAGGAGAACAAGGGCGGCGTCGTCGTGTCCATCAAGGGCGTGCGCGTGTTCGTGCCCGCTTCCCAGACCGGCCTGCCCCGGGAGACTCCCATGAGCCAGCTGGTCAAGCAGAAGGTGCGCCTGCGCATCACCGAGGTTAACCGCGCCCGTAAGCGCGTGGTGGGCTCCATCCGCGCCGTCGAGGCCGAGGAGCGTGCCGCCAAGGCCGCCGAGGTGTGGGCCAACATCGAGGAGGGCAAGCGCTACACCGGTACCGTGAAGAGCCTGACCTCTTACGGCGCCTTCGTGGACATCGGCGGCGTGGACGGCATGGTCCACATCTCCGAGCTGTCCTGGTCCCGCATCAAGCATCCCTCCGAGGTCGTCTCCGTGGGCGACACCGTTGAGGTGTATGTGATCTCCTTCGACCCCGAGAAGAAGAAGATCTCTCTGGGCATGAAGGACCGCTCCCAGAACCCCTGGGAGGTGTTCACCTCCAAGTATCAGCCCGGCGACGTGGCCAACGTCCGCGTGGTCAAGCTGATGACCTTCGGCGCCTTTGCCGAGATCGTGCCCGGCGTGGACGGTCTGATCCACATCTCCCAGATTGCCGATCACCGCATCGACAAGCCCGGCGATGTGCTGAGCGAGGGCCAGATGGTGGACGTGAAGATCATCGACATCGACTACGACCACAAGAAGGTCTCCCTGTCCATCCGCGCTCTGCTGGAGGGCGGCGAGGAGGAGGCCGCTCCCGAGGAGGAGTAATTCCGTCACCCAACCGGGGACGCCATCACTGGCGTCCCCGGTTTTTTACACACAGGCAAGGGATTTTACTTGCAAAGCGTCAAAATGAAGTCTATAATGGTCTTATAACGGACAAAACAAGGTAAGGAGTGTATAGGAACCGGACGGATCTGCTTGGAGGTGGGATCGTGTTTCAGGTAGGGGACAAAATCGTTCACCCGATGCACGGCGCTGGTGTTGTAGACAGCATTGTGCAGAAGAAAATCAACGGTGTCGTACGGGAGTACTACATCCTCAAGCTGCCCGTGGGCGGGATGCTGGTCATGATCCCCACGGAGAACAGCGAGGAGATCGGCGTGCGCCCGGTGATCAACGGGGAGGAGGCTGACCGCGTCATTGCCGCCATTCCCTCCATCGAGGTGGATATGACCCCCAACTGGAACCGCCGTTACCGGGAAAATATGCTCCGGCTGAAAAGCGGGGACCTGCTGGAGGTGGCCCGGGTGGTGAAGGGTTTGACCCACCGGGACGAGGAGCGGGGCCTGTCCACCGGGGAGCGCAAGATGCTCCACTCCGCCAAGCAAATTCTTATTTCGGAGATCGTACTCTCGCAAAACGCCAGCTATGAGGATGTGGAAAGGCGCATCAACACCGCCATGGCGTAATAGGTATGGAAGGGACGGCCTGACCGCCCCGTACAGAAACAGGAAAAAGGGGCCGGCAGGCTCCTTTTTTGTAGAAGGAGGAACCAACATGGCAGGGATTTTCTCCCGGCTGTTCCACCGGGACAGGCCGGAGTCCCTCCGCTGCGGCGCGGTGGTGCCGGCGGCGGGCAGCTCCACCCGGATGGGGCAGGACAAGGTGCTGCTCCCCCTGGATGGGGTGCCGGTGATCATCCGCACCCTGCGGGCCCTGGACAACTGCCCCCTTATCGACGAGATCGTGGTGGTCACCCGGGAGGACCTGATCGTGCCCATCAGCGGCCTGTGCCGGGACGCCGCCCTGTCCAAGGTGCGGAAGGTGGTGCGGGGAGGGGATATCCGCACCCGGTCGGTGCTGGCCGGGGTGGAGGAGCTGAGCCGCTCCATCGAGCTGGCCGCCATCCATGACGGCGCCCGGCCTCTGGTGAGCCAGCAGGTGCTGGAGGAGGTCATCCGCCGGGCGGCACAGTGCGGCGCCGCCGCCCCTGCCGTGCCGGTGAAGGATACGGTAAAGGTGGCCCGGGACGGTCTGGTGGAGTCCACCCCCGACCGGTCGGTGCTCTACGCCGTCCAGACGCCCCAGGTGTTCCAGCGGGACCTGATCCGGGGGGCCCTCACCAAGGCCCTGGAGGCGGAGGCCGCCCTCACAGACGACTGCTCCGCCGTGGAGCGGCTGGGCATCGGGGTGGCCCTGACCCAGGGGGACTATTGCAACCTGAAACTGACTACGCCGGAGGATATCGCTATGGCTGAGGCCCTGCTGGCCTGGAGGGAGGACCTATGAGAATCGGACACGGATACGACGTACACAAGCTGGTGGAGGGCCGGAAGCTGATTTTAGGCGGGGTGGACATCCCCTATGAGAAGGGGCTGCTGGGCCACTCCGACGCCGACGTGCTCACCCACGCCATTATGGACGCCCTGCTGGGGGCGGCGGCCCTGGGGGACATCGGCAAGCTGTTCCCCGACAACGACCCGGCCTATGCCGGGGCGGACAGCCTGGTGCTGCTGGAGCGGGTGGGGGAGCGCCTCACCCAGGCCGGGTACCGGGTGGGCAACATCGACGCCACCGTCCTGGCCCAGAAGCCCAAGCTGGCCCCTCACATTCCCCAGATGCGGGCCAATCTGGCCGCCCGGCTGGGGCTGGACGTGGGTCAGGTCAGCGTAAAGGCCACCACCGAGGAGGGCCTGGGCTTTACCGGTACCGGGGAGGGCATGGCTGCCCACGCTGTCTGTCTGCTGGAATCTATTTAAGGTCGGGCCGATGTGGGCATCGGCCCCTACGGTTCACCATTGGCTCCTCTTGCACATATGCTGGTGCGAGAGGAGCGTTTTTTTATGGTCTATTATCTCATTGTCTGCCGCTCCCTGACCTATGCCCAGCGGACAGCCGCCGCGCTGGAGCGGGCGGGGATCACGGCCCGGATTCTTCGATCCCCCAAACTCATCGACCGGGAGGGGTGCAGCCACTCGGTGAAGGTGTCCGAGCGCAGCCTCACCGCCGCCCTGGTGATCCTCAACCGGGCTGGCCTCACACCCAAGCGGATTTTCCTCCAGGCGGAGGACGGCGGCTACCGGGAGGTGGGGCTGTGATCTATCTGGACAGCGCCGCCACCACCCTGCAAAAGCCCCCCGCCGTGGCCCGGGCGGCGGCCTGGGCGGTGGGGAATCTGGCCAGCCCCGGCCGGGGGGGCCATCTGCCCGCCCGACGGGCGGCGGAGACCGCCTTCTCCTGCCGCCAGGCGGCCGCCGATCTCTTCGGCATGGAGAGCCCCGAGCAGGTGGTGTTCACCTCCAACGCCACCCACGGCCTCAACATCGCCATCAAATCCCTGGTGAAGCCGGGGGACCGGGTGCTCATCTCCCCCTGGGAGCACAACGCCGTCACCCGGCCCCTCCACGCCCTGGGAGCGGAGATCCTGGTGGCCCGCGCCCCGCTGTTTGACCGGCAGGGCCTGCTGGACGCCTTCGAGGTTGGGCTGGAGCGGGACCCGGCGGCGGTGGTTTGTACCCACGTCTCCAACGTGTTCGGCTTTATCCTGCCCATGGAGGAGATCGCCGCCCTGTGCCGCCGC
>DWXO01000033.1 GCA_019119165.1 Candidatus Flavonifractor intestinigallinarum
GAAGTGTCATTTCCGAGGCTCATGTCCCCGGAAATGACGAATTTTGATCTGATTCCGTCGCCTGCGGGCGACGGAACTCTGCGAGGCTACCTGCGGGGAAGGTTTTTCGACAGACTGACGCAGGACATCCCCGGGATGTCCTGCGTTTTTGTGGTTATGGATTCCAGAAAAAAGAAACAGCACTCCGTTTGGAGTGCTGTTTCTTTTTTCTGGAGCAGGTGACGAGGCTCGAACTCGCTACCTCCACCTTGGCAAGGTGGCGCTCTACCAGATGAGCTACACCTGCAAGCGACGGATGTTATTATAGCAACCCGCGCTTCCAATGTCAAGGGAATTTTTCGATTTTTTTATTTTTTCTTCAGGCCTCCTGGTCCGGCCACTGATAGCCCATGTCAAGCATCTGGGCGGCGGTATAGGTCTGGCCGGTGCTGCGGATCAGGTCCACCCATACGATCTGGCCGTTGCGGTCCACCTGGTTGAAGAAGTGGGGTTCCCCCTGCAGAGTGCCCTCCACCATCTGCCCCTTGAGGCCCAGACCGTCGCACAGCAGCTGAAAGGCCAGGGCCAGGCCCTCATCGTCGGCCCCCTGGCCCACCAGGGCGTCCCAGGCGGTGGCGCCGCCGGACGCCAGGTCCACCCGCACCGTGCCGGACAGCGTCCCCATCAGCAGGTCCAGCCGACGGCTGGCAATCTGGTGCTGGATGGGGGCCAGGATGGCCGCCGCCTGCTCCTGGAGCTGCTGGCTCTTCTGCTGGAGGACCGTGGGCTCCTCCGGGTAGTCCAGCAGGATCTCCACAATGCGCTGGGTGCCGGCGCCGGTTTCGGGATAGAGGGCCACCGAGCACTCCGGCATCCCCAGGGCGGCGGCAGGGGTATCATAGTAGGCCTGCCGCACCTGCTCCTCCACCGCGGCGGCGTCCCCGGTGAAGTAGCCCACCCGCAGGGCCAGCTCGGTCTTGAAGGCCGACAGGGCCTGAACCGCCTCCTCCCGGATGGCGCTGGTGCCGGTGATGTTCACCAGGCTGCTCACCTGCTCGGGGGAGCGGCGGTAGGAGATGGTGATGGTGGCCTCATAGGTGGTGATGATGGTGGTGTAGTCGTTCTTGATGAAGTCCACCGCGTAGGCCCCCAGGGGGTCGTCCTTGGCTACCTCCAGGCAGGCCCGGTTCAGGTCGTCCTCCACGTCGCCGTTGTAGTCGGTGATCTGAATGACCCCCTCCTCCACCCCCTGGGAGACGAAAAACAGCACGCCGTTGACCAGCTCGGAGTAGGTGCTGGCCTTGATGGTGGACTCGTTCTCCCCCAGGACGGGATGCTCCGCGTGGGGCTCCACCACCGTATAGGACTGTCCCGACAGGGAGCAGCCCCCCAGGGCCAGAGCCAAACTCAGGGCCAGGGCCGGTATCCACTTTTTCACAGGCCCCGCCCCCTTTCTTCCCTCAAAAGCCCAGGTCCTCGTTGATGAGCACCACCTCGGTGCGGCCAATGCCATTGGAGGGCTGCCACAGCACCGTCATGCCCCGGCACAGCCGCTCGGGGCTGTTGCAGTCATAGCACTTGTCCCCCTTGACGGCGCAGGGGGTCTTGCGCTGGAGACGGATGGCGTTTTTGGGGGAGGCTACGTTGCGGGCCCGCCACACCGCCCCGTCGTAGTCGGAGGCCAGCTTGTTGCGGCCCACGATCAGGTAAAGTTCCTCATGGCCGAACACGGTGGAGGCAATGCGGTTGCCCACCCCGTCGATGTTCACCATTTCGCCGGTCTCCGCCAGGCCGTTCACCGAGCACAGGTAGACCTGGGTAAAGGCGGCATCCTCCTTGCGGCTGCCCTCCCAGTGGGAGACGACGGTATTGTGGGCCTTGAGCCGGTCCAGAAGGCCCATTTCCCGGACGGTCACCGAGCCGCCGATGCCGATGGTCCTGCCGTCCAGCTTGCCGTCCAGATAGTCGGCGGCCTCCGCCGCCGTGGCGAAGCAGGACACCGCATAGCCCCGCTTCTCCAGGTTGGCCTTTACCTTGGTGAAATCCGTCATGGAAACCCTTCCTTTCTCTGTGGGCTTAACTCAAATGTCGTCCTTGCTGTAGGTGCGGAAGCCCTCCCCCAGCACGTCGTGGGCGTCGCACACGATGAGGAAGGCGTGGGGATCGATCTCGTTGACCTTCTCCTTGAGGGGGACGATCTCCTTCTGCTTGAAGGCCACCATCAGCACCTTTTTCTCGTCGCCGGAGTAGGCGCCCTCTCCGTGGAGGATGGTGGCCCCCCGGTCCATGGCAATCACCGCGTCGGTGATCTCCTTGCAGGAATCGCTGATGATATAGGCCACCTTGGAGCTGTCCAGGCCGTAGAGCACCATATCCATCACCTTGGAGGTGATAAACAGGGACACCAGGCCGTACAGGGCGCTCTCCACCTTGCCGAAGGCGATGGCGGCCAGCACAATGACGATGAAGTCGGGGATAAGCACCAGGGTGCCCATGGGCAGCCAGGCAAATTTCAGCTTGAGCAGCCGGGCGATCAGGTCGGTGCCGCCGGTGGTGGCTCCCTTGGCGAACACCAGGCCAATGCCCGCCCCCAGCAGGGCCCCGCCGAAGATGGCCGCCAGCATGGTGTCCATGGGGGGGAACTGGTAGATCATGTCCATCACGTCGATGGCGAAGGAGCTGAAGGTCATGGCGTACAGGGAGGACACCAGCAGGTGGCCGCCGATGAACTTCCACCCCAGGAAGAAGAGGGGCACGTTCATCACAAAGACGGTGGTGCCCACCGGCAGGACGGGAATCAGGGCGTTGAGCACCTGGCCCAGGCCGGTGAGACCGCCCATGGCCACCAGGTTGGGGGCGTAGAAAATGTTGTACGCCAGCGCGTAGAGCAGGGAGCCCAGGGTAATGACCGCATAGCTTTTTACATAATAGCTGAGCGTGTGTTTCAACGGGTATTCCTCATTTCTCTTCCAGAATCACAGCAGGCTGATCTGTTCCTCCCCCCGGTCCTCCTCCTTGAGCAGGGCGCCCGCCACAGGCAGGGACCGGGCCCGGTACCGGGCGGCGTTGACGATGGTGGTGTCCGCCAGGGGGACCGCTTTCTCCACCTTCCACTTGGGCTTGAGGGTCATGACGTTGACCCCCTGGGTGGAGCGGGTGGTCTTGGGGGTGAGGGCGGCGGTGTGGAACACCAGGCACCGGCCCTCGGTGGAGGTCACCGCCACCTCCAGGTCCTCCTTGATGAGCAGCCCGGCCACCAGGGGGGACTTGTCGGAGTAGGCTCCCGTCAGCTTTCTCCGCTTGGTCTGGGTCTGGTAGGCGGACAGCTCCACCCGGGCCACCTTGCCGTTTTCAAAGAAGAACAGCAGATGTCCGCTGTAGTCGCTGGTCAGGCAGGCCCACACGAAGCTCTCGCCGGGGTCCATGCCCAGCTTGGTGGGCAAAAAGTCGCCCAGCACGCTGGCCTTGGCGTCGTCAAACTCGCTGAGGGACACCTTATAGCACTGCTGCTTGTCGGTGAACACCAATAGCATATCCCGGTTGTTCCCCTCCCAGTACAGGTAGGGGCCGTCCCCCTCCTTGTACTTCTGCTCGCTGCTCATGCGGAGAGACTGGGGGGTAATCTTCTTGAAGTAGCCCTCTTTGGAGCAGAACACATGGACGGCGTAGTCGGGAGTCTCGTCCTCCTCCTCCAGCGCACCGGCGGCCTGATAGTCGTAGACGATCTCGGTGCGCCGGGGGGAGGCGTACTTCTTCTTCACCGCCGAGAGTTCCTGGGAAATAATCTTCTTGATGCGGCCGGGGTTGGACACGATGTCCTGGAGGTCGGCGATCTCCTCCTCCAGGCCGGACACCTCCTCAATGCGCTTGAGGATATACTCCTTGTTGATGTTCCGCAGCTTGATGTCGGCCACATATTCCGCCTGGATGTTGTCGATGCCGAAGCCGATCATCAGGTTGGGCACCACCTCGGCATCCTCCTCGGTCTCCCGGATGATCTTGATGGCCCGGTCGATATCCAGCAGGATCTTTTTCAGGCCGCGGAGCAGGTGGAGCTTCTCCTGCTTCTTCTTCATCACATGATAGGTCCGCCGGCGCACCCCGTCCATCCGCCAGGCGGTCCACTCCTCCAGAATCTCCCCCACGCCCATCACCCGGGGCATCCCGGCGATGAGGATGTTGAAGTTGCAGGAGCAGGCGTCCTGGAGGGTGGTGGACTTGAACAGCTTGGCCATCAGCTTGTCCGGGTCGGTGCCCCGCTTGAGGTCGATGGTGATTTTCAGGCCGTTCAGGTCGGTCTCGTCCCGCATATCGGCGATCTCTTTGATCTTGCCCGCCTTGATCAGCTCGGCCACCTTGTCCATGATGGCCTCCACCGTGGTGGTGTAGGGGATCTCATACACCTCAATGAGGTTCTCGCTCTTGAGGTAGCGCCACCGGGCCCGCACCTGGAAGGAGCCCCGGCCGGTGTCGTAGATTTGCTTCAAGGCGGCCTCGTCGTACAGCAGCCCGCCGCCGGTGGGGAAATCGGGGGCCTTCAAATACTCCATCAGGTTGACCTGGGGATTTTTCAAAAAGGCCGCCGCGGCGTCGCACACCTCCCCCAGGTTGAAGCCGCACAGGTTGGAGGCCATGCCCACGGCGATGCCCTGGTTGGCGCTCACCAGCACGTTGGGGAAGGTGGTGGGCAGCAGGGTGGGCTCCTGCATGGAGCCGTCGTAGTTGTCCACAAAGTCCACCGTGTCCTGGTCGATGTCCCGGAAGAGCTCGGCACAGATGGGGTCCAGCCGCACCTCGGTGTAACGGCTGGCCGCCCATGCCATGTCCCGGGAGTACACCTTGCCGAAGTTGCCCTTGGAGTCCACCAGGGGGTGGAGCAGGGCGCCGTAGCCCCGGGAGAGGCGCACCATGGTGTCGTAGATGGCGGCGTCGCCGTGGGGGTTCAGCTTCATGGTCTGGCCCACCACGTTGGCGCTCTTGGTCCGGTTGCCCCCCAGCAGGTGCATCTGGTACATGGTGTACAGCAGCTTGCGGTGGGAGGGCTTGAACCCGTCGATCTCCGGGATGGCCCGGGAGACGATGACGCTCATGGCGTAGGGCATATAGTTGAGCTCCAGGGTCTCGGTGATGGGCTGCTCCAGCACCTCGGGCCGCAGGCCCATCACGTTGGGGTTGTTGACCTTCTTCGCCCCCTCCTCGGGAGCTTTCTTCTTTGCCAAATCGAATCATTCCTTTATCAGTGCAGGCTGGCCGATGGGCCTTTGTTCAGTGGTTAGGATTATATCATTCCTTTGAAAAAAACGCAATTCATCGCCGTAAAGCGCAAAAACAAAGACCGACGGCCCGCGCAACGCGCAGGCCGTCGGATGGATTTACTCCACGACAGGGATGGTGACATAGGTGCCGGTGCAGTCCACCGTAAAGTTGGTGACAGTCTCCGGCCAGTAGGTGACCTCGGGGTCCACGGAGTAGAGCACCAGGGCCAGCTGGTGGCCGGCCTCCACGGTGTAGTCCATGGGCTGGAGCTCCAGCTGGAAGGTGTAGAACTCGCCGGGGGTCACGGTATCCACATTGTAGATGGAAGTGCGGTTCTGGATATCCATCCAGCCCCGGGTGATGATCTTGTGGTCGGTCTGAGTCAGGGCAAACTGCTGCAGATCCTTGGCCGTCAGGCCGCCGCCCTGCCACACCGCGCCGCTCTCCAGCGTCTCGGCGGCCACAGCCTCACTGTACTGCTCCAGCATGACCGCCTTCATGCCGCCCTCGGGCGCCAGGTCCACCAGCATGGCGCTGAGGATGCCGGTGGGCTGGTCGGCGCTGGCCTTGATGGTGACGGTGGGGGTGCCGTTGATGTGCAGGTCCTCCTCCACATCGAAGGTAAACACCTTGCTGGCGCCGGTGCTGCCGGAGATCACATCCTTCTCCCAGGCGTAGGCCATGTCGCTGCAATACTCGATCCAGCCCTCGTCCACGTCAGCCAGAGAGGTGTCGAAGCTGGTGGCGGACAGGTCGCTGGAAAAGGCCGCCTGGCCCTCCCCGGCGTCAAAGCGCACGGTCGTGCCGCTCCCCCAGCTGTCATAGCTGGCCCAGCTCAGGTCGGTGTTGCTCTGGATGCGGACGTTGGCCTCGTCCTCCGCGCCGTTGTCCACCCCGTAGAGGTAGTGGGCGTACCAGCGGCCCAGGATGCCGTTGAGGTCCAGACCGTCGATCTGGTCGGGGGTCATGTGGGCGCCCTGGTGGAGGACCAGCTTGGCCTCCTGACCGGCGGACTGGAAGGCGTCGTACATCAGGTCAAACTGCTTGGGCCGCACGTTGAAGTCGTTGAGGCCGTGGATGATGAGGGCGGAGCAGTTCAGGTTCTCCGCGCCGTTGGTGTAGTTGCGCTCGTCCCAGAAAAAGTTGTAGTCGCCGGAGAGGGCGTCCTGATCCTGGATCATCTGGGCCTGATAGGCCTCATAGTCCCCCTGGATGGCGGCGTAATCCCCCTCATCCAGCTGGCGGGACATACAGTAGTCGGCCAGGATGTTGCAGTCGTCGCCGGGGTAGTACAGGCCGCCCGCCGCGGTGCCCTGGGAGCGGTAGTAGTCGTACCAGCTGGCGATGCCCGCCCGGGGCACGATGGTCTTGAGGCCCTCCACACCGGTGGAGGCCACCGCGAAGGCGGTGGAACCGGCATAGGACTGGCCGGTCATGGCCACATTGCCGTTGGACCAGTCGGCCTTTACCTCAATGCCGGAGGTCTTGTCGGTGTAGGCCTTCACGCTCTCGTCCCCGGCCAGCCACTGCACCACCGCGGCAAAGGCGGCGGTCTCGTCGGCGCTGGCGCAGGTCTCGAAGCCGTCGGAGCCCAGGGTGCCCGGTCCGGCGCAGGACACATAGGCGTAGCCCCGCACCAGCCAGTAGTCATAGGCGTCCACGTTCTCGGTGGTCTCCCACACATCGCCGCCGTCCCCGGCCTTGCCGGTGCCGGTCGCGGTTTGCCGGGTCAGCTGGGCGTCCTCGGTGTCAGCGGCGGTCCAGTCCCAGTCGGCCTTGGTGGTGGTGGTGGACTGCTGGGCCTGGGTGAGCTTGGCGTCCACGATGTGGGCATTCCAGGTGTCCAGGTCATAGGCGTCGGTGCAGCCGGCGGAGTAGGGCCGGGCCTCAAAAATGGTGGCGGCCTTCATCCCCTCGTCGGTGGCGGCGGGGCGCTGGATCAGCACCTTGACCAGGTCGGCCTTGCCGTCGCTGTCGGTGTCCACCGGGGTCTCCACATACACCACTTCCCGGATGATGGTGTCATAGGGGAAGATGGGCTGGGCCTCGCCGTTGACGAAAAGGGGCGCGGGGGTCTCGGCCTGGATGGTCTCCCGGTACTGAGCAGCCAGCTCCGCCATCTCCTTCAGGGAGCTTTCGGTCAGCACGTCCCCTCCGGCCAGGGTCAGGCTGTCGGCCAGGGCGCTGTAATCGTTGGGCCAGGCGCCGATCTGTTTGTCGCTCAGGCCCATCCAGCGCATCAGGGCGGTGGCCGCCTCCAGCGTGGTGGCGGCGCGCTGGGGCTGGAAGGCTCCGCCGCCGCTGCCCTGCATCAGGCCCTTGTCCTGGAGCAGATTGGCGGCGCCCTGACAGGCCGCGTCATCCGCCACGTCGGTATAGATGCTGGGCTGGGCCTCGTAGGTCTCCAGCTCCTGGGTGTAGCCGCACAGCTCCACCAGCTGCTGCGCCAGCTCCCCCCGGGTCAGCCCTTCGTCAGCGGCAAAAGCGGGGGTGAGCAGACTCCCGCACAGCGCCAGGGCAAGACCACCAGAAAGCAATTTCCTCAAAATGATCCCTCCTGATCCATATTTTGTATTCTCCTGAATACAATGCGGATAAATTATAGCAAACAGCGGTTATTTTTGCAAGAATATACAGGCCGGGATCTGAAAAGATCCCGGCCTGTATCCGTTACGAAATATCCGCCAGCTCCAGATACTTATACCCGTTCTCCGCGATGTGGTCCTTGCGGCCCTGGAGGTTGTCCCCCAGCAGCAGGTCGAAGACCCGGGCGGTGTTTTCCACATCCTCGGGCATGACCTTGATGAGCCGCCGTGTGGCGGGATTCATGGTGGTGAGCCACATCATGTCCGGCTCGTTCTCGCCCAGACCTTTGGAGCGGTTGATGGAGCACTTTTTACCTGAAAGCTCGCCGTTCACAATGTCGTTCTTCTCGGCGTCGGAGTAGGCGAACCAGGTTTTCTCCTTATAGTTGATCTCATACAGGGGGGATTCCGCGATATACACATAGCCCCGCTGGATCAGGGTGGGGGTGAGGCGGTAGAGCATGGTGAGAATCAGGGTGCGGATCTGGAAGCCGTCCACGTCGGCATCGGTACAGATGACGATTTTGTTCCACCGCAGGTTCATGAGATCGAACTCCGCCAGGTCCTTGGCGTGCTTGTCGTGGACCTCCACGCCGCAGCCCAGCACCTTCAAAAGGTCGGTGATGATCTCGCTCTTGAAGATCTTGGCGTAGTCGGCCTTGAGGCAGTTGAGAATCTTACCCCGGACGGGCATGATGCCCTGGAACTCCGCGTCCCGGCTCAGCTTGACGCTGCCCAGAGCAGAATCGCCCTCCACGATATACAGCTCCCGGCGGGTGGTGTCCTTGGTGCGGCAGTCCACGAACTTCTGCACCCGGTTGGAGATATCCACATTGCCGGACAGCTTCTTCTTGATGTTCAGCCGGGTGCGCTCGGCGTTCTCCCGGGAACGCTTGTTGATGAGCACCTGCTCGCCGATCTTGGCGGCGTCGAAGGGGTTTTCGATGAAGTAGACCTCCAGCTGGGCACGCAAAAACTCGGTCATGGCCTCCTGGACGAACTTGTTGGTGATGGCCTTCTTGGTCTGGTTCTCATAGGAGGTCTGGGTGGAGAAGTTGTTG
>DWXO01000034.1 GCA_019119165.1 Candidatus Flavonifractor intestinigallinarum
CCGCCGGCGGCCTGTTCATCGTGGGCACCGAGCGCCACGAGTCCCGCCGGATCGACAACCAGCTGCGGGGCCGTGCCGGCCGTCAGGGCGACCCCGGCGAGAGCCGGTTCTTCCTCTCCCTCCAGGACGACATCATGCGCCTGTTCGGCTCCGAGCGGGTCATGGGCATGATGGACCGGCTGGGGGTGGACGAGGACACCCCCCTGGACTCCAAGATGCTGTCCAATGTTATTGAGAACGCCCAGAAGCAGGTGGAGTCCCGGAACTTCCAGACCCGTAAGACGGTGCTGGAGTACGACGACGTGATGAACACCCAGCGCCAGGTCATCTATGAGCAGCGCCGCAAGGTGCTGGACGGCGAGAACCTGAAGGAGGCCGTTCAGACCATGCTGTCCACCGTCATCTCCAACGAGGTGGCGGCCCATATGGGCGAGCAGAAGCACATGGACGCCGAGAACTGGCGGGAGGTGTGCGCCCAGTTCCGGGGCCTGTTCCTCACCCCCGAGGACTACAAGTTCGACGACGAGGAGCTGCAGAAGTACGACACCGACGCTCTGGAGCAGCTGCTGCTCCGGAAGGCCACCGAGGTCTACAGCAA
Source organism: Candidatus Flavonifractor intestinigallinarum (assembly GCA_019119165.1). GTDB lineage: Bacteria > Bacillota > Clostridia > Oscillospirales > Oscillospiraceae > Flavonifractor > Flavonifractor intestinigallinarum. The sequence goes on from DWXO01000034.1 coordinate 599, forward strand.
GAAGGAGGCCGAGCTGGGCGAGCCCCTCATGCGTGAGCTGGAGCGTGTGATGATGCTCCGGGTGGTGGACGAGTACTGGATGGACAACATCGACGCCATGCAGGAGCTGCGTCAGGGCATCGGCCTGCGGGCTTACGGCCAGAACGACCCCGTGGTGGAGTACAAGCGCGAGGGCTATGAGATGTTTGAGCGCATGATCGCCGCCATCCAGGAGGAGACCCTCCGCCGGATCTTCCTGGCCCGGGTGCAGGTGGGCTCCACCGTCAAGCGGGAGCGGGTGGCCAAGGTCACCGGCGAGAGCGCCGGGGCCGACGGCACCGTGAAGAAGCAGCCTGTCAAGAAGGGCAAGAAGCCCGGCCGCAACGATCCCTGCCCCTGCGGCAGCGGCAAGAAGTACAAGAAGTGCTGCGGGATGAACGAAGAGGAATAACTGCCAGGCCCTCTGACCTTCCCCCTCAGGGGGGAAGGCGGCCCAACGGGCCGGATGAGGGGGAGCGTGACCCCCCTCATCAGTCAGCCTGCGGCTGCCAGCTTCCCCCCTCAGGGGGGAAGCTCTAAACGGTTGAGAGACCGCTCTCTGCTAAGGAGGGTCCTATGAATATCATTGAACACAACAAAAACGGTCTGGTGTACCTGGCCTCCGACGGCTTTGAGGCCGCCGGAGGGGTGGTCCACGGCTTTTCCACCCGGCTGGGCGGGGTGTCGGAGGGGATTTTTTCCTCCCTCAACCTGGGCATGAACCGGGGAGACGACCCGGACCGGGTGGCGGAGAACTACCGCCGGTTCTGCGCCGCCATCGGCGCCGACGTGAAGGGCGTGGTGTGCGCCAGCCAGGTCCACGGGGACACGGTGCGCTCTGTTACCACCGCCGACCTGGGCATCGGTCTGGATCAGCCCGAGCCCTGGCAGGCCGACGGCCTGGTCACCGACATCCCCGGCGTGGTGCTCACCGTTTTTACCGCCGACTGCCTGCCCATCCTGCTCTATGACCCGGTGCGCCGGGTGGTAGGCGCGGTCCACGCCGGCTGGCGGGGCACCGCCCTGGGCATCGCCGCCCGTGCGGTGGAGCGGATGGTGGATTGCTACGGCTGCGACCGGCTGGACATTCTGGCCGCCATCGGCCCCGGCATCTCCAAGTGCTGTTTTGAGACCCACGAGGACGTGCCCAACGCCATGACCGAGGCCATGGGGGCCTCCGCCCTCCACTGCATCCAGGTGCTGCCCACCGGCAAGTTCCGGGTGGATCTGAAGGCTCTCAACGCCAAACGGCTGGAGAGCGCCGGACTGGACCCGGAGCATATCGCCATATCCGGCGACTGCACCGCCTGCCTGCCGGAGAAATACTGGTCCCACCGGGTCACTCATGGCGAACGGGGCAGCCAGGCTGCCATGATCGCAATCGTCTAGGGGGTATCCAATACCCCCTAGATACAAAACCGCCGCGCCGCCTTGCGGCACAACGGTTTTGATACCCCCGGTTTCGCGCCACGAGGCGCGGGTCGGGGTGTCTTTCCGGGAAGTGAATTCCCGGAAAGACATTTTTTTATATCGCAAACAGACAAGGAGGGGCTGCCCTTGAACAAACGAATCCCACTGCGGCTGGCGGCTTTGGGGGCCGCCCTCTGCCTGCTCCTGGCGGGCTGCACCGGCGGGCCGGAGCCGGAGGTTACTCCCACACCCGAGCCCACCGCCTCCGCCACCCCCTCCCCCGAGACGACGCCCTTTACCCTGGCCTGCTATCCACAGGCCGGGTTTCACCCCATCACCGGCGGCAACCGCACCAACCTGTCTCTGGGCGGGCTGATGTACGAGGGCCTGTTTGCTGTGGATCAGCAGTTTGAGGTCAGTCAGGTGCTGTGCTCCAGCTATACCGCCTCGGAGGACGGACTGACCTGGACCTTCACCCTGCGCTCCGGCGTCACCTTCTCCGACGGCAGCCCCCTCACCTCGGCGGAGGTGGTCTCCTCCCTGGAGAGCGCCCGCACCAGCACCCTCTATTCCGCCCGGTTTACCGACATCGGCGCCATCACTGCGGGGGAGGGGACGGTGACCATCACCCTCACCCGGGCCAACGCCTCCCTGCCCGCTCTGCTGGATATCCCCATCGTCAAGGAGACCGGAGGCACCCCCCTGGGCACCGGGCCCTATGTGCTCACCGGCAGCGGCAGCGATCTGTCCCTCACCGCCAACGGAAGCTGGTGGCAGGGAGAGGCCCTGCCGGTGGATACCATCCCCCTCCTGGCCATCCAGGAGGCCGACGATTTGATCCACGCCTTCGACACCAAGGAGATCTCCCTGGTGTCCACCGACCTGACCGCCACCAACGCCCTGGGCTTCTCCGGCTCCTTCAACACCCTGGACTATCCCACCTCCACCATGGTGTATGTGGGCTTTAACACCGTCAGCGGCCCCTGCGCGGACGCAGGAGTACGGAAGGCCCTGCTGCGGGCCTTTGACCGGGAGTCGGTATCCACCGCCATCTTCTCCCGCCACGCCCAGCCCGCCGCCTTGCCCGTCCACCCGGGCGCGTCCCTCTATCATCAGGACCAGGCCTCCGCCCTCAGCTACTCCTCGCAGGCGGTGGCCGAGGCCCTGACCGCCGCGGGCTGGACCGCCACCGACAGCGGCTGGGTCAACGGACGGCAGACCCTCAGCCTGGAGCTGGTGGTGTCCGCCGAAAATGCCGACCGGGTAGCGGCGGCCCAGCACCTGGTCAACGGCCTCAACGATCTGGGCATCCAGGCCACCCTCACCAAGCTGGACTGGGACGCCTATGTCTCCGCCCTCCAGAGCGGCAAGTTCGACCTTTACCTGGGGGAGGTGCGGCTCACCGCCGACTTTGACCTCACCCCCCTCATCACCGCCGGAGGGACCCTCAACTACGGGGGCTACAGCGACGCCCAGGCCACCCAGCTGCTCCGGACCTACCGGGCCACCAACGGCCAGAGCCGGGACCTCAGCGCCCGGCAGCTATACGCCCGGCTGGCGGAGGAGCCCCCCTTCGCGGTGATCTGCTTTAAAAACTGGTCGGTGCTCAGCCAGTGGAACGCCGTCTCCAACATGACCCCCACCCAACAGAATCTGTTCTTCCAGTTTGCCTACTGGGAGATCGGCCAATGAGCCACGGCGGCCCCCGCAGTACGCGGGGGCCGCTTTTTTGCTTGTCCGCCCCGCCAGGTTTCCCCCATTTCCGGGGGACAGGCCTGCTATACTGTATCCAAAAGCTGGAAAACAAACAGGCGAGGAGCGGTCACCATGACACAGTGGTATGCGTGCAGCGCCAAGCAGGCGCTGGAGGAATTGAGGAGCAATCAGGGCGGGCTGACCGGGGCGGAGGCCGCCCGGCGGCTGGTGTCCCACGGACCCAACAGGCTGGCGCGCAAGAAGGACAAGTCCTTTCCGGCCCGGCTGCTGGGGCAGCTGAAAGACCCCATGATTTTGGTGCTGCTGGTGGCGGCGGCCCTGTCCCTGTGGGCCGGCGGGGGAGAGGACTGGTTGGACGCCGCCATCATTCTGGGCATTGTGGCGGTGAACGCCATCATCTCCCTGTCCCAGGAGGACAGCGCCCGCAAGGCTCTGGAGGCATTGAGCAAAATGTCCGCCCCGGCGGCCCACGCCCTGCGGGACGGGGTGCTCACCCGGGTGGAGGCGGACAGGCTGGTGCCCGGCGATGTGATCCGGCTGGAGGCGGGGGACCTGGTGCCCGCCGACTGCCGCATCCTGGAGGCCGCCGGACTCCAGGCCGACGAGTCCGCCATGACCGGCGAGTCCGCCCCGGTGAGCAAGGGGGCCCTGGGACCCCTGCCTCCCGATACCCCCCTGGCAGAGCGGCGCAATATGCTCCTCTCCGCCACGGTGGTCACCCGGGGGAGAGCCACCTGCCTGGTGGCCGCCACCGGCATGGATACTGAGGTGGGTCATATCGCCGGTCTCTTGATGGATAAGGGGGAAAGCGAAACACCTTTACAGAAAAAGATGGGGGAGATTTCCAAGACCCTGTCCTTCCTGTGCCTGTGCGTGTGCGCGGTGATGTTCGGGGTGGGGCTGCTCCAGGGGCGCAACCTGCTGGAGATGTTTCTCACCGCCGTGTCCCTGGCGGTGGCCGCCATCCCCGAGGGCCTGCCCGCCGTCGTCTCCATCGTGCTGGCCCTGGGGGTGAGCCGCATGGCCAAGCGGCGGGCCATCGTAAAAAAACTGCCGGCGGTGGAGACTTTGGGGTGTGCCGGGGTGATTTGCTCGGATAAAACGGGCACTTTGACCCAGAACAAGATGACGGTGGTGGATATCTGGACCCCCGCCCAGGGGGAGCGGGACCTGGCCCTCACCATCGGCGCTCTGTGCGGCGACGCCGGACTGAACTGGAAGGGAAAAACCCCGGTGTGTACCGGCGATCCCACCGAGGCGGCCCTGGTGGAGGCGGCGGCCCGGGCGGGGCTGGATAAAAACAAATTGGGGGAGGAATGGCCCAGAAAAGGAGAGATTCCCTTTGATTCGGAACGAAAACTCATGACTACTGTACATAGTAAGCCGGGGGGCGGATACCGGGTGATGGTAAAGGGAGCCCCCGACGTGCTGGCCCGGCGGTGCAGGCTCAATGAGGGCGCTCTGGGGCGGATTACCACCCGCAACGAGGCCATGGCGGGCAAGGCCCTGCGGGTGCTGGGGGTGGCCTATCGGGATCTGGACATCCTGCCCCACAGCCTGGACAGCGAAAATTTGGAGAAGGGGCTGACCTTTGTGGGGCTGCTGGGCATGATGGACCCGCCCAGGCCGGAGGCCCGCCGGGCGGTGGAGCAGTGCTACAGGGCGGGGGTGCGGCCGGTGATGATCACCGGCGACCACAAGCTCACCGCCGTGGCGGTGGCCAAAGAACTGGGTATCTGCCGGGCGGGGGACCGGGCCCTCACCGGGGAGGACCTGGATTTCCTGCCCCAGCAGGCCCTGGAGGAGGAAGTGGACAAATTCGCCGTGTACGCCCGGGTATCCCCGGAGCACAAGCTGCGTATTGTGAAGGCCTGGCAGGCCAGAGGAAAGGTGGTGGCCATGACCGGGGACG
>DWXO01000035.1 GCA_019119165.1 Candidatus Flavonifractor intestinigallinarum
GGGCTATCTGGTAACAGATCCACCGCCCACTTAGATTTTAAGCTCAACTTCAATCTTCGCCCGCTTTTAGGGGGCTTGGCTTTGTGCGTCCTTTTTCGGAACGGTACTTAAATTACAATGTTTCAACCTTACCTCCTTTTTAAGCAAAATGGGCGGCCCGCATGGGCCGCCCGTTTCAGATCACGCGGTAAAAGGCTTGGTTTTGGGATTGATGATGTCTCTCCAGTCCAAATCGCCCCGCGCCCCACCCGATGGTACCCATCGTGCGGGGACCCCAGTGATTTCAAATGCGGCCGCCGGAAGTGAATTCCGTCGGCCTCCGGCGGCATGAGCCGCCGCGCCGCCGAGGGCGGCGTACTGGAGCGGAGGAAAAGGCCTTCTGTTTACGCAGTAAAAGGCTTGGTTTTGGGATTGATGATGTCTCTCCAGTCCAAATCCCCCCGCTCCAGGCCGTGGATCAGCATCTCGGCGGTGGCCACGTTGGTGGCCACGGGGATGTTGTACTGGTCGCACAGGCGGGTGATATACTTCAGGTCCGCGTCCAGGTCGCTGGACTGGGGATCGGAGAAGAAGAGCACCATGTCGATCTCATTGTAGGCAATGCGGGCGCCGATCTGCTGGCTGCCGCCGTGCTCGTGGGACAGGAAGAGCTGGACGGGCAGACCGGTGGCCTCCGCCACCAGACGACCTGTTGTGTTGGTGGCGCAGATCGTGTGCTTGGACAGGATGCCGCAGTACGCAATGCAGAATTGCACCATCAGCTCTTTCTTTCGATCGTGGCTCATCAACGCGATATTCATACTACACCTTCTCTTCCTTTTGAGATATCAGGCTCGCAGCTTCATCAGCGGGACCTTCTGTCCCGTCAGCCGCTTGGCAATGTTTAAGTAGGCAATGGCCGCCCCCCGGCTGGCGCACAGGATGAGAGGCTCTCCCCGGTTGGCGCTGAGGATCACCTGGGGGTCCTCCGGCACGATGCCCAGCAGGGGCAGACCGGCGGTATCCATGGCGTCGTCAATGGTGGTGTGGAGCCGCCGCAGCAGCTTGGGCTGCACCCGGTTGACCACCAGATGGAGCTGGGGCAGCTGTTTGCGCAGCACCGACACGGTGCGCTGGGCGTCCCGCAGGGCGGAGGAATCGGTGGTGGAAACCACGATGGCCCGGTCCGCGCCGCAGCAGGCCAGCCGGAAGCCCTCGCCCAGTCCGGCGGGGGAGTCCATCAGGATATAGTCGTACTTCTGCTTGGCCTGGCGGACCAGATCCCGCATGGCGTACTCGCTGAGGGGCTCGTCGGGCAGATTCACCGGCGCGGTAATGAGGTTCAGCCCCTGGATCACCGGGTGGGGGACCGCCGCCCGCTCCAGCGGACAGCGCCCGCAGAGCACATCGGTAAAGTCCATCAGAGCCCGGTCGCTGAGACCCAGATTCAGGTCCAGGTTCCGCAGGCCGATGTCCATATCGATGCACAGGACCTGATGCCCCAGTGCGGCCAGGCAGGAGCCCACGCCGCCGGTGAGGGAGGTTTTTCCTGTGCCGCCCTTCCCAGAGGTGATAACGATTGCTGTGGACATAGGTTCACTCCCGACATACAAGATTAGAATAACACATTATTTCGTCAGACGCAATGCTTAACTTAGTCATATATGCACAAATTCTCGGGTTAAAGCGGGGTTTTCTGCATTCTGGCCCACCGGCGGGGATAGCCCTTGGGGGTGGGGGAGATTTTCTCCACCACCACCACCCGGTGGGTGACGCCGGTACCCGGGATCTCGTAGTCCACCCGGGGCAGCAGGCGGCCCCCCAGCTTGGAGATGGCCCGGGCAGCCCGGTCCACCTCGTCGGCGCTGTCCACGCTCTTCATGGCCAGGAATTTGCCCCCCACCTTTACATAGGGCAGGCACAGCTCGCTCAGGACCTCCAGGGAGGCCACCGCCCGGGACACCGCAAAGTCAAAGCTGTCCCGGAAGCCCTCCTGATGGGCCTGCTCCTCGCCCCGGGCATGGAGACAGGCAATTTCGTCAAGGGAAAGCGCTTTACATACACTCTCCAGCCAGTTGACCCGTTTGCCCAGGCTGTCCAGCAGGGTGACCTTCAAAGTGGGCTCCAGGATTTTCAGGGGCATACCGGGGAACCCGGCGCCGGTGCCCACGTCGATGAGGGTCTTGTCTTTGAAGTCCTCCCCGATGGTGAGCAGGGCGGCGCAGTCCAGGAAGTGGAGGTCCACCACCTGGTCGGGATCGGTGATGGCGGTCAGATTCATGACCTGATTCTGCTCCAGCAGCATGGCGCCGTACTGGGCCAGGGCCTGGGCGCCCCCCGGGGTGTGGATGCCCAGGGTGTCCAACCCCTGTTGAATCCGGGGCAGCTGGGCCTCCAGACTGAGGGATGTGGAAGTCTGGGTGGTGTTTTTCTCGTCGGCCATGGATGTGACTCCTTTTTTCAGATACGTTTCCCCAAAGAGGGGAGGGGATGTGGAAAACCGGCCCTTAGTTCAGGGTGATCCGGTAGGTGGCCCCGTCCAGACCCACGAAGGCCTGCCCGTTTTCATCCACCGGGCCGGTCCAGTCAAAGATCTGGGGGGTGACGGGCTGAAAGTTCCGGTCCAGGTAGTAGGTGCCGCAGGGGAAGTAGTTGCCGGTCAGGGTGATATTCTGGCCGTTGTAGGAAGAAGCGGCGGCGGGTACAGCGGAGCCGTCGGCGGTGAGCCACTGGCCGGCATCGCTGTAGAAGTAGGGGCCGCCCCGGTGCTCCAGCCAGGGCTGGGAGCAGGGGATGACCTGCTTGCCGGTGGTGTCGATGACCCCCCAGCCGCCCTCCTGCTTGACGATGGCGTAGCCGTCACGGAAGGATTTGACCTCGATGTACTGGGCCGCAATGACCCACTCGCCCTTAGTGTTCACAAAGCCGTACAGCCGGGCGCTTTCGTCCAGGCAGGGGGCCAGGCCGTCGCTGAGCACGTCCCAGTGGCCGCCGCCGGTGAGGGTGGCAATGGACGCGCCGGTCCGGTCGTGGAGGATGGGATCGGCGTCATTGGACGCCTGGCTGATAAAGGAGCCGTCCCCCAGCAGCTTGCAGGACCAGTTGGGCGTAAAGGGAACGGCGGCCCAGTCCTTGGTGCTGTCCACCACGGCGTAGGTGCCGTCGGCGGCCTCCATCATCACCAGGCCGTTGATCTGGTCGGGACCGGTATGGAGCACCCTCTCCAGGTAATAGGCGGTGTTCCGGCTCCAGTCGCCGGGAGCGGGCCGCCACAGGGCGTCCCACAGATCGGCGGTGTAGTTCTCATAGTCCCGGGTGGCGTTGCTGAGCTGGAAGGCAAAGCTTCCGTCCCCGCGCTCCGTCAGGGTGCCGCTGTAATCGGTGCCGTTGAGGGTGAGGGTGACGGTCTGTCCCTCAGCGGCTTTCCAGCTTTCGTCTACATGGAAACAAAGCTGAATGTTTTTCTCGTCCAGCCAGAAGCCGGTATCGCTGTTCTGGTGGAACCCGGCGGAGGTACCGTCGGCCCGGGTGAGGACGATCTGGCCCCAGGTTTCGGGGGCTTCGGGCAGAGTGCCGTCCCCTCCATTCAGGATATGGTGGATACGGGCGGCCAGGGCGGCAGCCTCGCCGATGGTGACGGAGCGGCTGGGGGAGAAGTTCCCGTTGCCGGTGCCGTTGAGCAGGCCGGTGACATAGCACAGACCGGCGGCGTTGGTATACCAGCTGCCGTTGGCCACGTCCGCAAAGGCGGCGGGCTCCCGCACGGCGGGGAAGGAGGCCTCCACATCGGTTTGGACGGCCAGGACGGGTGTTACAAGCAGAGAACCGGTCACGAGCAGGGAGAGCAGTCGTTTCATAGCGCTTAGCTCCGTTTCACGGTGGGACGCAGCGTCCCGGGGCTTGTTTCATTCAGATACCGAAGTTGGCCAGCAGGGGAGGGAAGCCCAGTACCAGGCTTACCACGAAGCCCACGGCGCAGAGCACCGCCAGAATGGCCATGGACACTTTTCGGGAATAGGTGCTGTCCGGGTGCCGGGCCAGATAGACCGAAATGGCGAAGATACCGGCAATGCCGGGGCAGGCGAAGAGGGGGGCGATGCCGCTGAGGTAGTTTCCCTGATTGAAGAAGGGGTAGATGTTGAGGATCACAAAGCCCACCATATAGACAATGCCCACCCAGGCCATGATGCGCTTCACCGGGGAAGCGGGAACGTAGGGCTCCCGCTCCTCCCGGTTGGTGTTGTTGTCGGGCCGGTCAGTCATGCTTCTGCTCCTTCAGCAGGTCCCGGATCTCGGTGAGCAGCTGCTCCTGGGTGGTGAGCACCGGCTCCGCCGGGGCGGTCTCGGCGGCCTCCTCCTTTTTCCGGTGGAAGCGGTTGATGCCCTTCACCAGGCAGAAGATGACGAAAGCCATAATGAGGAAGTTGACCACCGCCTGGATGAAGCTGCCGAAAGCGATGGTGGCGCCCCCCACCTGGAAGGTGAGGGCGGCGAAGGTGGACTCGCCGATGAACAGGCCCACAAAGGGCATGAGGATGTCGTTGGTCAGGGAATCCACGATGGTCTTGAAGGCGCCGCCGATGATGACGCCGACGGCCAGATCCATCACGTTGCCCCGGGCAATGAACTTGCGGAACTCGGCCATAAAGCCTTTGGTTTTCTCTTTTGCGGACATTTGGTACTCCTTTTTATAGGCTGCGTAGGGGCCGATGCCCACATCGGCCCGCAGCCCACGATGCAATCATGTTCCGGAAATGCGGGCGGATGAGGGCATCCGCCCCTACGGTAAAATTGAGGCCTTGACGGGCCATTATTCCATTATGCTTTGGGGATAAGCACTTCCTTGCCGCCCATGTAGGGACGCAGGACGGCGGGGATCTTCACGCTGCCGTCGGCCTGGAGGTTGTTCTCCAGGAAGGCGATGAGCATACGGGGGGGCGCCACCACGGTGTTGTTCAGGGTGTGGGGCAGGTAGGTGCCCTTCTCGCCCTTAACGCGCATCTTCAGGCGGCGGGCCTGGGCGTCGCCCAGGTTGGAGCAGGAGCACACCTCAAAATACTTCTGCTGACGGGGGGACCAGGCCTCGATGTCGCAGCTCTTCACCTTCAGGTCGGCCAGGTCGCCGGAGCAGCACTCCAGCTGACGGACGGGGATGTCCAGGGAGCGGAAGAGCTCCACGGAGTAGCGCCACATCTGCTCGTACCACTTCATGGAGTCCTCGGGCTTGCAGACCACCACCATCTCCTGCTTCTCAAACTGGTGGATGCGGTACACGCCCCGCTCCTCGATGCCGTGAGCGCCCTTCTCCTTGCGGAAGCAGGGGGAGTAGGAGGTGAGGGTCTGGGGCAGCTTCTCCTCGGGAATGATCTGGTCAATGAACTTGCCGATCATGGAGTGCTCGGAGGTGCCGATGAGGTAGAGGTCCTCGCCCTCGATCTTGTACATCATGGCGTCCATCTCGGTCTGGGACATGACGCCCTCCACCACGTTGCCGTGGATCATGAAGGGGGGCACGCAGAAGGTGAAGCCCTTGTCGATCATAAAGTCCCGGGCGTAGGCCAGCACCGCCTCGTGGAGGCGGGCGATGTCGCCCATCAGGTAGTAGAAGCCGTTGCCGGAGACGCGGCCGGCGGCGTCCATGTCGATGCCGTCGAAGGACTCCATGATCTGGGTGTGGTAGGGGATCTCAAAGTCGGGGGTCACCGGCTCGCCGAAGCGCTGGACCTCCACGTTGCAGGAGTCGTCGGGACCGATGGGCACGGAGGGGTCGATGATGTTGGGGATGACCAGCATGATCTTGCGGATCTCCTCGGCCAGCTCGGTCTCCCGGTTCTCCAGGAAGGCCAGACGGTCGGCGTCCGCCTTGACCTCGGCCTTGAGGGCCTCGGCCTCCGCCAGCTTGGAGGGGTCCTTCTTGGACTGGCCCATCAGCACGCCCACCTGCTTGCTCTTGGTGTTGCGGGCGGTACGCAGGTCCTGGGCCTCCTGAATGGTCTTGCGGTTTTCGGCGTCCAGAGCAATGACCTGGTCCACCAGGGGCAGCTTCTCGTCCTGGAACTTCTTCTTGATGTTCTCCTTGACGATCTCGGGGTTCTCCCGAACAAACTTGATATCCAGCATGATTTCTCAACCTTTCTTCATATAGGTAAGACTTTGGGAAAGTTAGGAGATAGGAGTGATGAGATAGGAGATATAGAATGTTTCACGTGGAACAAAACCACATTTCCTATCTGCTATCTCCTAACCCCTCACTGTCAATAGAGTGCTTCGTAGATCTCCTGATAGCGGTCGTAGGGGGAGAAGCGGTCGTTGTTGGTGACGCTCTCCTTGGGCAGGTACTCAGGCAGCTCCTGACCCATTTCCTCAATGAGACTGCGGGCCTGGGTGTAGCGGCCCCGCACATAGGCCTCGTTGATCTGCCAGAACCAGTCCAGGGCCTGGCTGCTCTTGGTCAGGTCCTCATTTTCCTGCTCCAGGGCCTCCAGCTGGTCCTCCTGGTCCCGGATGGTCTGCTGGTTTTCGGAGACGGCGGATTGCAGACCCTCCACCTGTTTGGTCAGCTCTTCATTTTGGGCAATGGTGTTTTGCAGGGACTGGGACGCCGAGTTGGAGGTTTCCTGCAAGTTGTTGATGGCCTCCTGATTGGCCCGCCGCTGCATCAGGAAGGACATGAGCAGCAGCAGGAAGGCGGCGGCAAAGAGCACCAGCAGGTAAAAGAGCACTGGGTTGCGCTTGGTGGGCTTTTCATGCTCCGCATCATGCTGGAGACGCTTGCGCTCCTGCTTTTCGGGATCGGTTCTGCTCAAAGGTCGGCACCTCCCTGATTGGAGAAAGGCAGCTGTTCCAGCAGGTCCAGCAGGGTGTTCAGATCCTCCGGGTTGTAGTATTCCAGTTCTATTTTACCCTTTTTCTTGCCGCTGATAATGTTGACCTTCCGGCCAAACCGGGCGGCCAGGGATTTTTCCGCCGCCCGCAGGTAGATGGACAGGTCGGGGCCGGGTGGGGGAGCGGGGGGCTCCTTTTCACCGGCGGCCAGCCGCTTGGCCAGGGCCTCGGTCTGCCGGACGCTGAGATCCTCGGCAATGACCTTTTGGGCCAGCTTCTTTTGCAGCTCGCCGGTGGGAGCGGCCAGGATGGCCCGGGCGTGTCCGGCGGACAGCTTGCCCTCCTCCAGCAGCTGGTGGACCGGATCGGGGAGGGCCAGCAGCCGCAGGGCGTTGGCTACCGCCGGGCGGGATTTGCCCACCCGCTGGGCCACCTCCTCCTGGGTGAGGCCGTATTCGTCCATCAGCACCTTGTAGCCGTTGGCCTCTTCCACCGGGTTCAGGTCCTCCCGCTGGAGGTTTTCAATGAGGCCCAGCTCCATCACCTTCCGGTCGTCGGCCTCAATGATGACGGCGGGGATCTCGGTGAGGCCCGCGATTTTGGCGGCCCGCCAGCGGCGCTCCCCGGCGATGATCTGATAGTAGCCAGAGGCCAGCCGCCGCACGGTGAGGGGCTGAATGACCCCGTGGGTGCGGATGGAGCCAGCCAGATCCTGGAGGGAGTCCTCGTCAAATCGCTTCCGGGGCTGTTTCAGGCCTGGCTCCACCTGGGAGATAGGGAGGGAGAGGGAACCGCCCTCCTGGGACTGGAGGGCGGCGTCGCCCAGCAGCGCGCCCAGGCCTCTGCCCAGGCCGCGTTCCAATGCCATAGTCATTCGCTCCTTTCTTCCCGGGTGATGGCAAATTGGTTGTGTTCCAGCAGCTCGGTTGCCAGGGTGCCATAGGCCTCGGCCCCCCGGGAATAGGGGTCATAGGCCTGCACCGGCTTGCCAAAGCTTGGGGCCTCGGACAGGCGGACGTTGCGGGGAATTACCGTGGCGTACACCTGGCCGGGGAAGTGGCGCTTGACCTCCTCCGCCACCTGCATGGAGAGATTGGTCCGTCCGTCGTACATGGTGAGGATCACGCCCTCCAGCCCGATCTTGGGGTTCAGGGACCGCTTGACGATGCGGATGGTGGAGAGAAGGTCGCTCAGTCCTTCCAGCGCGTAATATTCGCACTGGACCGGCACCAGTACGGAGTCGGCGGCGCACAGGGCGTTGAGGGTGAGCAGCTCCAGAGAGGGGGGACAGTCGATGAAGATATAGTCGTAGTCGGTCTCCAGGCTCTCCAGGGCGTTTTTCAGCAGATATTCCCGGTGGTCGGCGGTGATCATCTCCACGGTGGCGCCGGCCAGAGACTTGTTGGCGGGGATCACATCCACATAGGGGGTGGACACCACGGCCTTGTGGATGTCGGCGCCGTTGAGGAGCACATCGTAGATGTTGGGGGAGATGGTCTTGTCCACGCCAAAGCCGGAGGTGGTGTTGGCCTGGGGGTCAAAGTCGCAGACCAGCACCCGCTGGTCCAGTTTTTTCAGGGCGGCGGCCAGGTTGACGCAGGTGGTGGTTTTGCCCACCCCGCCCTTCTGATTTACAATAGCAATGGTTTTTGCCATAGCGCACCTGCCTTTTTCTTGTAAAGGTTCAGGCTCTATTATATCCCCTTGCATGACGCAATTCAACAGCAAAAGAAAAAGAATGGGTGTTTCACTGTTTCACGCCGCAGCGTTTAGAAAATATGCCGGTGGCATATTTTTAGCGTAGGTCGCGGCAGCTGTGCTGACGCGAGGGCACTATGCAAAAAAGGTGTGTGTGTTTCACGTGAAACACACTTTAATCATAAAACAGAAAAATACCGGATGTTTCACGTGAAACATCCGGCAAAAATAAGAGAGGGAAGGCTACGATTTGGGAATGGTAATGGTGAGCTGAATGGAGTCCGCCGTCTCCTGCCGCTTGCAGTTGGCGTTTACTCCGGCGCTTTTCATCATGGACAGCCCCCGGGTGACGGTGTTCAGAAAGAGCCGCACATCCTTAATAATAAAGGCGGGCTTCTTCCGAGTGGGCTTGTCCGGGGCGGGGTGGAGCAGCTCCTCCACATACTGCTCGGTCTTGGCCACCGTCAGCCCCTCCTCCGCCACATGGCGGGCGGCGGCCTCCTGGGCGGCGGGGTCGTCCAGCTTGAGCAGGGCCCGGGCGTGGCGCTCGGTGCAGCCGTGCTCTCGCAGGACCGACAGGGCGGCGGGGGGGAGCCGCAGCAGCCGCAGCTTGTTGGCCACGGCGGACTGGGACTTGCCCACCCGCCTGGCCGCCTCCTCCTGGGACAGGCGGTAGGTTTGAATGAGGGAGGACAGGGCGGCGGCCTCCTCCACAAAGTCCAGGTCCCGGCGCTGCAAATTCTCCACCAGGGCCAGCAGGGAGGACTCCTGCCCGTCCACGCTGACAATGATGCAGGGCACCTCGGTGAGCCCCGCCAGCTTGGAGGCCCGCAGACGGCGCTCTCCCGACACCAGCTCCAGCCCGGTGCTTGTCCGGCGCACCGACAGGGGCTGGAGCACGCCATGCTCCTTAATACTGGCGGCCAGCTCCTCCAGCCCGTCCTGGGCAAAGACCTTTCGGGGCTGTGCCGGATTGGGGGAGATGGCGGAGATGGGCAGGAACTGGACCCGGTTGCTCTCAAACAGGCCCTTTCGACGTAGCAGCGGCATAAAAGCGCCTCCTTCGTGGCGGTAAGTAGTTGGTCTGACTATAGATTACCATATTTTTCCGCAAAGAAGGCCTAAGGGTGTCGAACGGGAAATATTTTCCATTTACCCGTCGGGCTGGTCCAGGGCCTGGGCCAGGCGGCGGAGAAAGATCAGGTTGCTGGGCCGCTGGGACGGAAGGCCGTTCATGAAGGCGATGTAGGCCGGGTGAGCGGCGGCGTGGAGCTTGTCCACCATGGAGCGGATGTTCTTTTCCACGCTGCCGTAGCAGGTGCGCTGCCCGGCAATGGTGGGGGCGTAGGCCTCCTTTAACAGGGCGTTTGGCCGCTGATGCAGGACCACGGCGGCCCGGGCGGCGGCCTCCATGCCCAGACCGCTGGCTCCCATGGAGGCCAGCAGCGCCAGAGCCCGCCGCTCCAGGGGCGCGCCGCAGAGGAACTGGAGCAGCTCCGGCAGGGCCTCCACGTTGACCGGCTTCACCAGATAGTAGCTGGCCCCCAGGGAGAGGGCGCACTGCACCACCCCCTGGTGGGAGATCTGGGAGGTGACCACCACCACGGGGCCTTCCCGCCGCCGTCCCATGGCCCGCAGCACCCCCAGCCCGTCCAGGCCGGGCATCACCAGGTCCAGCAGCACCGCGTCAGGCCGCAGCTGGTCCATGAGTGCCAGGCACTCCAGCCCGTCGGCGGCCACGCCGCACAGGGAGAGGCCGGGCAGACGGGGCAGGGCCTCCTTCAGCAGATGCCGGGCGGCGGGATCGTCCTCCGCCACCAGCACCCGAATGTGGGCGGCCACCGGCTCAGGCCTCCGGGCCCATGGCCTGAGCCGCCTCCAGGGCCAGCTGAAGCATTCGGGCCGCCAGCTCCCGATCCAGAGGGGAGACCTGGCGCAGGTGGCGCTCCAGCCGGTCCAACGCCGGGTCCTCCGGCGGAACGCCGTGGGCCAGATAGTCCAGACCCACCCCCAGCACCTGGCTCATCTCCACGAAAATGGACATGGACATACACTTTTTGCCCTGCTCAATGTCGCTGACGTACTGGGCGGTGATGCCCAGCCGCTCCGCCAGCTGCTCCCGGCTCATATCCAGCTGGGCCCGGCAGTTCCACACCCGTGTGCCTACTTCGCCCAGCCACCGCTTTTTCTCCTGTTTCTCCACAGCAGCCACCCCACAGATCAGAGATATCCCAACTATAGATATAGGGTGTCACAACTCCGTATTTTTACAAGAAACTATCGTTTCAAATCAAATAATGATAGTTGATAGATCAAATAAAAACGCAGCAGCCTGGACAAAGCCGGGCTGCTGCGTAGGGATGCGAAACAGGGACTCAGGCCGCGGGAGAGGCGGAAGGTTCCGCCGCAGGGGACTCGGTCTCAGGGGCGGGACTCTCGGTCTCCGCCGAGGGGCTGGCGGAGGCGGCGGCCTCGGCTTCCGCCTGCTGCTGCTCCTGCCACTCCAGGACCATGTTCATCATAAAGTCATAGAAGAACTTGGGGTCCAGGTTCTTGTAGGCGTCGGTGGTCTCCACCTTGGCGTCCGCCGTCCACTGGTCCAGCAGCTGGTTCATGGCGTAGTCGGCATAGGCGGTGCGGGTCTCCTCATTGTCGGCGTCCTGCCGCAGCAGGATGTGGTAGCCGTAGCTGGTCTCCACGGGCTGGCTGATCTGGCCCACCTCCAGCGCGGTGCCGGCGGTGACAAACTCGGTGACCAGGGAGCCGGTGCCGTCCACCATGGCGCCGGTGGACAGGAAGGTGTAGCCCTCGGGCTTGTAGAGCTCGCCGGTGGTCTCGTCCCGGCCGTCGTCGCTCTGCTCGTTCATGGCGGTTTCAAAGGCGGCGGCGGGATCGGCGGCGGCGGTGATCTCAGCGTACAGGGCGTCGGCCTCCGCCTTGGTGGCCGCCTTCTCCTCGTCGGTGGGATCGGAGCCGTCCTCGTGGGTGGGGAAGGCCAGCAGGATGTGCTTGCAGCTGTAGATGCCCTCGGAGTCGATCATGTTTTGGAGGTCCTCGTCGGTGGGGTCCAGCTCGCCGGACTCCTTCAGGGACTCCTCCAGGCCGGTCACCAGGTAGTAGGCGTCGTTGAGGCCCAGATAGCCCTCCCGGCTGATGCACTGCTGATCCAGCCACTCCTGGGTGGTCAGGCCGTAATAGGCCTCATACATGGCCCCCATCTGGTCCAGCTGCTCCTCGGCCTCGGCCCGCTGCTCCTCGGTGACCACGATGCCCGCCTCGTCGGCATGGTTGGCCACGGCGGCGTACAGCTTGCTGATCTCCAGGGCCTGCTCCTTCAGGTAGTCGGCGGTGGGCTGGCCCTCAATCTCCTCCTCCCAGGCCTCGTCGTCGGCCAGATAGCCGGCGCTCTTGGCGGTGGAGATGCTGGTGAGCAGCCAGTACAGGTACTGATCGGCGGTGACCTCCCGGCCGTCCACGGTGAAGAGTACGGTGTCCCGGCTCAGGCCGGTGGCCTGATAGGCGATATCATCGGCGGCGGGGGTGGGCTGGGGCTCCGCCGCGCCACATCCGGCCATGGCCCCGGCCAGAAGCGCGCCGCTGAGTCCGGCGCACAAGAGTTTCTTCCAATTCATGTTCTCGTTCCTCCTT
This sequence comes from Candidatus Flavonifractor intestinigallinarum, assembly GCA_019119165.1. Classification (GTDB taxonomy): domain Bacteria; phylum Bacillota; class Clostridia; order Oscillospirales; family Oscillospiraceae; genus Flavonifractor; species Flavonifractor intestinigallinarum. Next base: position 12,151 of record DWXO01000035.1, read on the forward strand.
GTGATTGCCGGGCAGTCCCGGCGAAACAGGAACAGTGTACACCTTTTTGATGGCGCAGGCAAGAAAACCGGGGCGGCGTTTACTGAAAATTCACAAACGCCGCCCCGGCACGGGGGGTATGGATCTATGGTTGTTCCGCCCTTACGCCCGCAGGAAGCCCTTGCCGAAGATCTCGCTGGAGTTGGCCACGATCATGAAGGCGTGGGGGTCCACCTGCTTCAGATAGCGGCGCAGGGTGACCGCCTGTCTGCGGGAGAGTACCGTCAGTACCACATGGTGGACGTCGTGGGTGTAGGCGCCCTGGGCGGTCCAGACGGTGGCCCCCCGCACCAGCGTGTGGGTCACATAGTCACAGACGTGCTCCGGGTCGGAGGTGATGATGAAAAAGGCCTTCCGGCGGTTGAGGGACTCAATGGCCCCGTCCACCAGCACCGACTTGAGGGCCAGACCCAGCAGGGAGCACAGGCCCGCCGTGGCGTCAAAGACGAAGAGGGCGGCGGCGGCGATGGCCACGTCGGAGACGAGCAGGGCGGTGCCCACGTCCAGGCCGGTGTACTTCTTCAAAATCATGGCGGCGATGTCGGTGCCGCCGGAGGAGGCGTCGATGTTGAACAGGATGGCGGCTCCCAGGGCGGGCAGGATGACAGCGAAGAAGAGCTCCAGCATCAGCTGGTCGGTGAGGGGCTTGGTCAGGGGCCACACCCAGGAGAACACCTGGATCAGGCCCGCCGACAGCAGGGAGCAGTACACCGTCCGAAACCCGAAGCTCTTGTCCAGCATGATGAACCCCAGGATGAGAAAGAGCACATTGATGATGGTGTTGTAAGAGGAGGCCGACAGGACGGGGAACACCTTGCCCAGCAGGATGGACAGGCCGGACACCCCTCCCATGGAGAAGTTGTTGGGGAATTTGAAGCAGTAGACGCCCACGGAGATCATGACCGTGGCAATGTTCATCCAGAGAAATTCCTTCCAGAACCGCTTTTTGTCCGCTATCATGTCCATCTCTCCTTTTCCTCAGCGGGGGCCGTCATCGGGCGGCCTGGACGGCGCTCCACACGTCGTATCCGCTGCTGGCGGGGATGGTGCCCACCCGCCACAGAGACACCCCGGTGATGCCGAACATCCTGGCCAGCTGGAGCTTGTCCGTCACGCTCTGGGCGTCCTCATACCACACCTTGTAGCGGCTGCCGTCCTCCGTGGTATACACCGCGTAGGGATTGCGGTACTTTTCGCTGTAGGTCACCACCGTGTCCGGCTGGGCCAGCCGGGCGGCCAGGGTGGAGGCGCCGGGGTGGTAGATTGTGGTGTCAAGGAGCTTTCCTTCACTGTCAATGCAGAACCCGGCGGAGCCGAAGGAGATGGCCAGGGCGATCTTGCTCACATCCTGGACGCCGGTATCCGGGTCGGTGATGTCCCGCAGGGCCTCGTACACGCTGGCGATGGGAGTGACGGGGGAGTCGGTGTTGCCGGTGCCCACATAGGACTCGGGAATGGAGGTCCACTGGTAGTCGTGGGCCATAAGGATCACCTTGTCGCACACATCCCCCAGGCCCCGGTAGTCAAAGCCGGTGTACCAGGTGTCGGGCTGGACGCACACATACAGGGTCTTGCTGTCGGGCAGGGCGGAGCGCAGCTCCTCCATGAAGGTGACATAATTCTTTTTTATGGTATCTCCCTTCAACCCCTCAAAGTCGATGGTGAGGCCGGCGTAGGACCCGGCGGCCTCCACCAGGGCGTCGATGGCCTGGGCCCGGGCGTTGGAGTCGTTGACCACGGCGGCCACAGTGGAGGTGGTGGTGCCGTCGGCCAGGGTCACCGAATCGGCGGCCGAGCCAAAGACGCACAGGTTGTAATCCACTCCGTGGCTGGTGAAGTAATCGGTGGCGGGGGTGGGATCGGAGGGGCGTACCCAGTCGTTGCCGTTTGCGCTGGTGGAGTTGAGGGTGGGGCCGTTTTCGCCGTACTCCAGCCGGGCCCAGCCCACGCTGACGGCGTCCATGTCGGCGGTCAGGTTGATCTGGGAATAGGAGGAGAAGGCGTAGAAGCCGTGAAGCCAGTCCACCTTGGAGATATACCGCTCATATACCCGCACCAGCATGGTGGCGGCCTCCTCCCGGGTGGCGGAGTGGGAGGGCAGGAACTTGAGCTGACCGTTGGGCCCGGCCACCCCGCGGATCATGCCGATATCGTAGGCAATGGCGATATAGCCCGCGTTGCTTTTCACGTCGTCAAAGGGGAGGGACAGGGAGGACAGGTCCTGGGCCAGGGTGTCGTACCCCAGGGCCCGCACCAGCATCACCGCCATCTCCTCCCGGCTGATGAGGTCCAGGGGGCGGAACGCGCCATTGGGGTCCATTACATCGTGAGCCCGGGCGGTCTCCACGGCGGAGTAATACCACTCGCCGGTACCGCAGTCTATGTAGGAGGGGGAGGACGGGGAAATCATGTCCCAGCCGAACATCCGGCACAGGACGGTGACAAATTCCGCCCGGGTGATGTCGTCGCCGATGCCGAACCGGCCGTCGGGGTAGCCCTCCATCAGGCCGTATTCCCGGGCCTTGTCGATGTCGGCCTGGGCCCAGTGGCCGCCGGTGTCGGAAAAGGCCCGGGCGGCGGGGGAGAGGGGGGCGGCGCAAAGCAGTAAAACGGCGGTGAGAGCCGCCGCGCAGAAACGGCGTTTCATGGGAAAAAAGACCTCCTTTATCATGGGTAAAACAGGGATTCTGGTCTGTCACCTCTTATTTTAGCAAAGGAGCGGGCAAAGTACAACGAAAAACGGAGGACCGCAAAAAGCCCATGGCGGAAAAAAGGGAAATTTCTTCGACAAAATAAATAAAAAGGGGTGACGAGAACGCTGTTTTTTGATAGAATATGGTCGGTTGCAGAGGGATGCAGAATTCGATACAATAAAAATGAATTTTTTGTTAAGGAGACGGCGATATGAAGTTGCTGGAAGATCGCATCCGCACCGACGGCGTTATTCGGGAAGGCGGCGTATTGAAGGTAGACAGCTTTCTCAATCATCAGATGGACGTCAGGCTGTTTCAGGAAATGGGCAAGGAATTCTTGCGTTTGTACAAGGACTGCGGGGTTACCAAGATTTTGACCATCGAGGCATCGGGGATCGGGATCGCGTGTGTGGCCGCGCAGTTTTTTGATTGTCCGGTGATCTTCGCCAAGAAGAACAAGACCAAGAACATTGCCGGCGACGTGTACATCTCCAAGGTGGAGTCCTTCACCCACGGCAAGGTGTACGATATCATTGTGGCCAAGCAGTTCCTGCGGCCCGAGGACCGGGTGCTCATCATCGACGATTTCCTGGCCAACGGTTCCGCCCTCCAGGGCCTCATCAAGCTGGTGCTGGACGCCGGGGCCACCCTGGTGGGGGCCGGTATCGCCGTGGAGAAGGCCTTCCAGCCCGGCGGCGATTTGATCCGTGGCATGGGCGTGAGAGTGGAATCTCTGGCCAAGATTAAGAGTATGAGTGTGGAGAACGGCGTGGAGTTCTGCTGAGTTCTGCCGGGGCTCCCGGCTTGCGGGCGACCTTTACGGTCGCCCGTATGCCCCTTTGTGTGTTCAGACCAGCCTGTGGGGAAGCAGGCTGTTTTGAAGGAAAGACAGGAAGTTATTTATGGATCAAAGGAGGAAATTTGGACATGAAGAAGAGAAAACTGCTTGCACTGCTCCTGGCCGGCGCCATGATGGTGGGCCTGGCTGCCTGCGGCGGCGACAGCGGCAGCAGCGAGACCTCCGCCGGCGGTGAGACCGTCTCCGGCAACAGCGAGACTCCCTCCGGTGAGGGCAAGACCGTCAAGGTGGGTCTGATCTGCATCGGCGACGAGAACGACCAGGGCTACACCTACAACTTCATCCGCGGCAAGGAGGCCGTCACCGAGAAGCTGGCCGCCAAGGGCATTACCGTGGACTGGCAGGTCAAGTGGAACATCGGCGAGGACTCCACCTGTGAGGACGCCAACATCGAGCTGGCCGAGGCCGGCTGCGACCTGATCATCAACAACTCCTACGGCTTTGAGCCCTTCATGCTGAAGGTGGCTCCCGACTATCCCGAGATCGAGTTCATCGCCTGCACCAACCAGGCCTCCTGGAACGACGATCTGGACAACACCCACAACGCCTTCGCCAACATCTATGAGGGCCGCTACCTGGCCGGCGTGGTGGCCGGTATGAAGCTCCAGGAGATGATCGACAACGGCGAGATCACCGCCGACCAGGCCGTCATCGGCTATGTGGGCGCCTACTCCTTCGCCGAGGTGATCTCCGGCTTTACAGCCTACTACCTGGGCGCCAAGAGCGTGTGCCCCAGCGTGACCATGAAGGTCCAGTTCGTGGGCTCCTGGTCCGACGCCTCTGAGGAGGGCAACGCCGCCCAGGCTCTGTGCGACGCCGGCTGCATCATGATCTCCCAGCACTCCGACAACACCACCCCCGCCACCGCCGCTCAGAACAACGGCGCCTTCCACACCGGCTACAACAACGACATGATCTCCGTGGCCCCCGATTCCTCCCTCATCGGCACCCGCATCGACTGGTCCGTGTACTTTGAGTACGCCATCGAGGCCGTGGCCAATGGCCAGGAGTTTGACCAGGATTGGTGCCACGGCATGGACGAGGGCGCTGTGGTCATGACCGAGCTGAACACCGACATCGCCGCCGAGGGTACCGCTGAGAAGCTGGCCGAGGTGGAGGAGGCCATCCGCTCCGGTGAGCTGCAGGTGTTCGACACCACCACCTTCACCGTGGAGGGCCAGCCCCTCACCACCTGCATGGCCCTGGATACCGACGGCGACTTCGTGGCCGACGATAAGGAGGCCGTGTTTGACGGCGCTTTCCACGAGTCCTACTTCCAGTCTGCGCCTTACTTTACCGTGCAGATCGACGGCATCGAGTGGCTCAACTCCGCCTATTGATGACCTTGACCCAAAAGAGGGCTGCACACGCAGCCCTCTTTTCCGTCCTTTCCCGGGAAATCCCGTGAAACACCCACCCACGTCTCATCACAGGAAGGATGACAGCCTTGGAAACTGTCCATGCAATCGAACTCAAACACATCACCAAACGCTTCGGCAAGGTGGTGGCCAACGATGGCATTGACCTGGCCATCAACCGGGGAGAGATCCTCTCCCTGCTGGGAGAGAACGGCAGCGGCAAGACCACGCTGATGAATATGCTCTCCGGCATCTACCTCCCCGACGAGGGAGAAATCCTGGCCGACGGCAAGCCGGTGACCATCCGCTCCCCCAAGGACGCCTTTGCCCACGGCATCGGCATGATCCACCAGCACTACAAGCTGGTGGAGGTGTTCACCGCCGCTGAGAACATCGCCCTGGGTCTGAAAGGGAAGGAGCACGACCGCAAGGCGGTGGCCGCCCAGGTCCAGGCCATCAGCGACAAGTACGGCTTCGGCATCGACCCCAACAAGAAGGTCTATGATATGTCGGTGTCGGAGAAGCAGACGGTGGAGATCGTCAAGGTGCTCTACCGGGGGGCGGAGATCCTCATTCTGGACGAGCCCACCGCCGTCCTCACCCCCCAGGAGACCGAGCGGCTCTTCAACATCCTCCGGGCCATGAAGGCCGACGGCAAGGCCATCGTCATCATCACCCACAAGCTCCACGAGGTGATGGCCCTGTCCGACAAGGTGGCGGTGCTCCGAAAGGGCAAGTACATCGGCACCGTCAACACCTGCGACACCAACCCCCAGAAGCTCACCGAAATGATGGTGGGCCACGCCGTCACCCTGAACATCGACCGGCCCCAGGCCAAGTACAAGGACCTGCGGCTGGAGGTAAAGGGCCTTAACTGCCGCAACGGCGAGGGCCTGCCGGTGCTGAAGGATATCTCTTTCCAGGCCTTCGGCGGCGAGATTTTGGGCATTGCCGGTATCGCCGGCTCCGGCCAGAAGGAGCTGCTGGAGGCCATTGCCGGGCTGCAAAAGGCGGAGTCCGGCCACATCTTCTACTATCCGCCCCACCCCAACAGCGACATCGCCGGCCACCATGTGCCGGTGGACAAGGCGGGGGAGGAGCTGGTGGGCAAGACCCCCGGCCAGATCCGCAAGGTGGGCGTCTCTCTGGCCTTTGTGCCTGAGGATCGGCTGGGCATGGGCCTGGTGGGGGGCATGGGCATGGTGGACAACATGATGCTCAAGACCTATAAGGACACCCCCGGCCCCCTGGTGGACCGGAAGGCCCCCAAGGCTTTGGCGGAAAAGCTCATCGACGAGCTGGAGATCGTCACCCCCGGGGTGGCCACCCCCGTGCGCCGTCTGTCCGGCGGCAACGTGCAGAAGGTGCTGGTGGGGCGTGAGATTGCCTCCACCCCCACGGTGCTTATGACCGCCTACCCCGTCCGGGGCCTGGACATCAACTCCTCCTACACCATCTACCGGCTGCTCAACGAGCAGAAGATGAAGGAGGTGGCGGTGCTGCTGGTGGGCGAGGACCTGGACGTGCTGCTGGAGCTGTGCGACCGTATCCTGGTGCTGTGCGGCGGCCAGGTGTCCGGCATTGTGGACGGACCCACCGCCACCAAGGAGCAGGTGGGCCTGCTCATGACCCATGTGGGCGGCGGAAAGGAGGGAGAGGACCGTGCATGAATCCAATACGCCCCTGATCCGTCTGGCCAAGCGGGACGGGATGCCCAAGGGCCAGGTGTGGGCCATCCGGGGAGCCTCCTTCCTGGCGGCCATCCTCATCAGCGCCCTCATCTTCCTGCTGATGGGCCACAACCCCTTCGGAGCTTTCGGCACCATGGTGGGCGGCTCCCTGGGCAAGCCCACCGCCATCCGGCAGACCGTGAAGATCGCCGTGCCTTTGCTGGGCACCGCCCTGGCCATCGCCCCCTGCTTCAAAATGCGCTTTTGGAACATCGGCGCCGAGGGCCAGATCACCGCGGGCGCCGTGGGCGCCTCCTATTTCGCCCTGTTCTGGGCGGATAAGCTGCCCGGCCCCATGCTGCTGGTGGTCATGGCGGTGGCCGGCGCTATCTGCGGCGGCCTGTGGGCCCTGGTGCCCGCCTTCTTCAAGGCCAAGTGGGGCACCAACGAGACCCTGTTCACCCTGATGATGAACTACATCATGATCGGCGTGGTCAAGTGGCTCCAGGGCGGCCCCTGGGAGGGCCGTCCCGGCTCCCAGATCATTCCCCAGTTTGACTCGGCGGCGGTGCTGCCCAAGGTGCTGGGGGTCCACTGCGGCTGGATCATCGTCCTGGTCCTGACGGTGGCCATGTTCTTCTACATGAAGTACACCAAGCAGGGCTACGAGATCGCCGTCAT
>DWXO01000036.1 GCA_019119165.1 Candidatus Flavonifractor intestinigallinarum
ACCGCCGTTGAGGGCGGTGGCGGCGATGGACCGGGCGTCCATCAGAGCCACATAGGACACCTGACCGTCGGAGGGCTTGGAACCCTCCCGGTTGGGGAAGTTGCGGGTGGAGTGGCGGATGGAGAAAGCCCCGTTGGCGGGCACGTCGCCGGCGCCGAAGCAGGGACCGCAGAAGCAGGAGCGGATGGAGGCGCCCGCCGCCATCAGGGAGGCGATATAGCCCCGGCGAGTCAGCTCCAGGTTGACGGGCTGGCTGGTGGGGTAGACGGACAGCCAGAAGGCGTCGGAGCCGATGGCATGGCCGTCCAGTACCTGGGCCGCCCGGACGATGTTCTGATAGGTGCCGCCGGAGCAGCCGGCGATAACGCCCTGATCCACCATGAACTTGCCGTCCACGATCTTGTCCAGCAGGGAAGCGGGCTTGCTCTTCAGCTTGAGCTGATGAACGGTGTCCTCGTCCACCTGGTGGAGCAGGTCGGCCATGTTTTCCTTGAATTCCTGGATGGTGTAGGCGTTGGAGGGGTGGAAGGGCAGGGCGATCATGGGACGGATCTTGTCCAGCTCCACATGGATAACCCCGTCATAGTAGGCCCCGTCGGCGGGAGCCTGGGGCTTGAACTGGTCGCCCCGGCCCAGCACCGCCAGATGGTCCTTCAGAGTGTCGTCGGCCACCCACACGGAGGACAGGCAGGTGGTTTCAGTGGTCATCACGTCGATGCCGGAGCGGTAGTCCATGGACAGATTGGCCACACCGGGGCCGAAGAACTCCATGACCGCGTTCTTGACGGTGCCGTCCTTGAAGGTGGAGCGGATCAGCTCCAGGGCCACGTCCTGGGGACCCACGCCGGGGATGGGAGCTCCGGTGAGGTAGATGGCGATGACCTTGGGATAGCTGATGTTGTAGGTCTTTTCCAGCAGCTGCCGGGCCAGCTCAGGGCCGCCCTCGCCGATGGCCATGGTGCCGTAAGCTCCGTAGCGGGTGTGGGAGTCGGAGCCCAGAATCATCCTGCCGGGGGCGGCGTACCGCTCTCTCATATAGGAGTGGATGACGCTCTGGTGGGCGGGGACAAACTCGCCGCCGTACTTCTTGGCGGCGGACAGACCGAACACATGGTCGTCCTCGTTGATGGTGCCGCCCACGGCGCACAGAGAGTTGTGGCAGTTGGTGAGCACATAGGGAAGCGGGAACTCCTTCATGCCGGAGGCCCGGGCGGTCTGGATGATGCCGACGTAGGTGATGTCGTGGGAGGCCATGGCGTCAAATTTGATGGCCAGGCTGTCCATGGAGCCGCTGGTGTTGTGGGCCTCCAGAATGGACCAGGCCATGGTGCCCTTCTTGGCCTCCGACCGGCTGGGCAGGCCGGCGGCGGGGCCGTCCTGGACAGGGACGAAGGCGTTATTTTTATAGTAGACGCCCTGACGGGTGATGTTCAGCATAGTATTCCCTCCGATGCTCTTGAATTATCTTTCATCATACCAACTTTTTCTTGCAAGTGCAAGAGCTTTGTCTGTCATTTTCAGGATCATGAAAATTATGTCAACTTTTTCTGCCGCTGTTTCCTTGACGGTTGCATGGGAAATAGGATAAAATATGTCGAAGATATCCCAAATCTGGCAAGGAGCATACCATGAAGAAACGCATTATTACCCTGCTTTTGCTGATGCTATGGGCGGTTGGGTTGCTGCCGTCCGCTATGGCTGCGGGGGCGGAGCAGATTACCGTCCGGTTTTACGACGAGGCGAGCCGGAGTTACAGTGAACCCACAGTGACCGACCGGGTCAATCTGACCCTGGACGGGGAGGCATTGATCCCCCAGGATGTGCCGGCGCTGGCCTACTACCCGGAGGGGAGCGCCAACGGCCGCACCCTGGTGCCGGTGCGGCTTATCTCCGAGGCTCTGGACGCCACGGTGACCTGGGTGGCCGAGACCCGGCAGATCATCATTCTGCGGGAGGAGAGCACCATCGTGCTGACGGCGGGGAGCGCCACCGCTTTGGTGGACGGCCAGGCGGTGGAGCTGCCCGACGGAGTGCCCGCCGGCGGCGTCATGTGGGAGGGCAAGGAGAGCACCATGGTCCCCCTCCGCTTCGTGTCCGAGCAGCTGGGGGCCGGGGTGGAATGGATCGGGGAGACGGCCACAGTGGCCATCACCTCCCCGACAGAGGAAACGCCCGGCCAGCCGGAGACGGCCGACCTGGGGCAGATCACCGGGCTGGCCTTTGACCAGGAGGCCCAGACGCTGACCATCACCGCCGACCACACCCCCCAATACCGCGTTGTGGACCTGGGGGATCGGCTGGCCATCGATGTGCTGGGGGCGGTCTATCCGGAGGCGGAAAATGGCCTTACCCTGCCGGTGGAGAGTCAGGCCATTCTGTCGGTGCGCTGCTACCAGCATGGGGACGACCTGGGCTACGGTTACCCCCACACCCTGCGGGTGGTGCTGGATCTGGCCTCCGGCGTCAGCTATGCCCAGTACCTGTCGGTGTCCTCCGGTGAAAATCAGGTGCGAGTAACAGTGACGGGTGAGCCGGAGGAACCGGAGGTGCCGCCCCTGGACCCGGCCAAAATCACCATTGCCATCGATCCCGGCCACGGCGGCAATCAGCCCGGGGCGGTCTATCCCGATGAAAACGGGGAGGACGTGCAGGAGAAGGACCTGACCCTGCCCATGTCCCTGATGCTGGCGGATATCCTGGAGGAGCGGGGCTACAACGTGGTGCTCACCCGGACCGGGGACGACTCGGTGAGCCTGGCCGACCGGGCCAAGATGGCCAATGCTGCCCAGGCGGAGGTCTTTGTCAGCATCCACTGCAACGCCCTGGACCGGACGGATTATGAAGGGATCTTTACCTATTATTATCCCAACAGCACCCGGGGAGAGGCCCTGGCCAAGCAGGTGCAGGCCGGGGTGGTGACCGCCACCGGCGGCATTGGGCGGGGGACCCCCTCCGCCAATTTCCAGGTGCTGCGGGAGACCACCATGCCCGCCGTGCTGGTGGAGACGGGTTTTATGAGCTGTCCGGCGGAACTGGCCCGGCTGTGTGACCCCGACTATCAGCAGCAGATTGCCCTGGGTATTGCAGACGGCGTGGAGGCCTATCTGAAGGCCGGAACATAAAGAAAAAGCCGCGTTTTCTCTGACAGAACAGAGGAAACGCGGCTTTTTTGTGAGAAGAATCAAAAAATCTTGCGTCCGGCCAGTTCATCCTTCTGGATGGAGGTGTTGACCACCTCAAAGTGGGTGAAGGTGGCTCGGATGGCGGCCAGCTCGTCGTGGTCGGCCAGGGCCTGGGCCAGCTGGATGTGGGCGTTGTGCAGGAGGGCGGCCTGCTCCCTATCATCCATGATGCGGACGTAAACAGTGCCGATGAAATCGTTTACGGTGGCCCGGATGGCGCCGAACAGGGAGCGGATCAGCTTGTTGCCAGAGGTGTCGCACAGCAGGTTGTGAAATTCCTGGTCATAGTGGGAGGCCTTCACCGCGTCGGTCTCGTCCCGCATCTTGACGGCCAGCTCCATCATGCGGGCGGCCTGGCCCGGCAGAATACGGTTGGCGGCCAGACGGGCGGTCTCGCTCTCCAGTCCACGGCGCAGCTGGCTGACCTGCAGGTAGTTGGTCTCTCCCAGCAGGAGCATCATGCGAAAACTGGCGCTGAGGTTCTGCTCCAGGTCGCAGGTGAGAAAATTGCCCGCCCCGTGGACGCTGGAGATGAAGCCCATCAGGCTCATGGTGCGCAGGGCCTCCCGGACGGAGTTGCGGCTGACGCCCAGCAGCTCGGCCAGGTCCCGCTCCGGCGGCAGTCGCTCTCCCCGCTGCAGATTGCCCTTCCAGATCTCGCTCTGGATATAGTTTACCACCTTTTCATAGGTGCGTTCCGATCGTTCGTTCATGGAGCCTCCCAATTCGGTCATATTCTGTCACCGCGCTATTGTATCACAAAAAAAGACGGGACACAACCGGAACCCAGGAAGCCCGTCAGGAGAAGAGACAGAGACACCGGCAAGGATGGATCGGCCTTGTCGGTGTCTCTGCGTTCATATGGAGGAAGACGATACGCGGAGCAGGTCCGCGAGAATAAACCGGGCAAGCGGTTTATTCACAAAGGGTAATTATTTGACGCCCATCCAACCGGAGATGACCATACGCTGGACCTCGGAGGTGCCCTCGTAGATCTCGGTGATCTTGGCGTCGCGCATCATGCGCTCGAAGGGATATTCCCGGGTGTAGCCGTAGCCGCCCACCAGCTGCACGCAGCGGCGGGTCACGTCGCTGGCGGTCTCGGAGGCGAAGAGCTTGCCCATGGCGGCCAGATGGCTGTAAGGCTCGCCATCCTGCTTGGCCTGAGCGGCCCGGTAGATGAGCAGACGGGCGGCGTCCACCTTGGTCTGCATATCGGCCAGCTGGAACTGGGTGTTCTGGAACTGGCTGATGCGCTTACCGAACTGGATGCGCTCCTGGATGTACTTCACGGTCTGGTCGATGCAACCCTGAGCGATACCCAGCGCCTGGGCGCCGATGCCGATGCGGCCGCCGTCCAGGGTCATCATGGCGATCTTGAAGCCCTTGCCAACCTCGCCCAGCAGGTTCTCCTTGGGCACCTTGCAGTTGTCGAAGATCAGCTCGCAGGTGGAGGAGCCGCGGATACCCATTTTCTTCTCGTGGGCGCCCACGCTGAAGCCCGGGGTGTCCCGGTCCACGATAAAGGCGGAAATGCCCTTGGTGCCCAGGGACTTGTCGGTCATGGCGAAGATGACGAACACGGAGGCATAGCCGGCGTTGGTGATAAAGATCTTGGAGCCGTTGATGAGCCAGTGATCGCCCTTGTCCTCGGCGGTGGTTTTCTGCATGGCGGCGTCGGTGCCGGCGCCGGGCTCGGTGAGGCCGAAGGCGCCCAGCTTCTCGCCGGAGCACAGAGCGGGCAGATACTTCTGCTTCTGCTCCTCGGTGCCGAAGTGCTCGATGGGCCAGCAGCACAGGGAGGAGTGAGCGGACACCATGACGGAGGTGGTGGCGCAGTGCTTGGCCAGCTCCTCACAGCAGGCGATGTAGGTCAGATAGCTCAGACCGGCGCCGCCGTATTCCTCAGGATAGGCAATGCCCATCATGCCCATGTCGGCCAGCTTGTGCCAGGTCTCCTCGGGGAAGCGCTCCTGCTCGTCGATCTCGGCGGCCAGAGGGGCCACCTCCTTGACAGCAAAGTCGTGGAGCATATCAATGATTTCCTGTTCTTCTTCGGTGAATTTGAAATTCATAAAACAGCACTCCTTCTATCATGGGCGGCGAACGGTGTGACCGGCGGAAGGGAGAGGGGAGAGGGGAGCAGGGGCGGGGGGACGCCCCTGCCGGTCTTGCCGGCCGTTCCGGCCGCGGCCCAACGGGTCTGACAATACTTAGCCTTTCATCTTCTTGATCTCGGCGGTCAGGGCGGGCAGCACCTCGAAGAGGTTGCCCACGATGCCGTAGTCGGCAACACCGAAAATGGGGGCGTCGGGGTCCTTATTGATGGCCACGATCACATCGGAGGAGCTCATACCAGCCAGATGCTGGATGGCGCCAGAGATGCCGCAGGCGATGTACAGCTTGGGTCCCACGGTCTTGCCGGTCTGGCCAACCTGATGGGAGTGAGAGATCCAGCCGGCGTCCACAGCGGCGCGGGAGGCGCCCACGGTGGCGCCCAGGGCCTCAGCCAGCTGGCGGACGGGCTCAAAGCCCTCGGCGCTGCCCACGCCGCGGCCGCCGGCCACAATGATATCAGCACCCTCCAGGTCCACCAGCTCACCGGCGGTCTCCTTGATAACCTCCAGGATCTCGGTGCGGATGGACTCGGCGGGGAAGGAGAAGTCCACTTTCACGACCTCGGCCTTGGCCTCGCCGGCCTCGGGCTTCTTAAACACGCCGGGACGGACGGTGCCCAGCTGGGGCCGGTGGTCGGTACACAGGATGGTGGCCATCAGGTTGCCGCCGAAGGCGGGACGGGTCCAGGCCACGCAGCCGGTCTCCTCATCGATGGACAGGCCGGTGCAGTCGGCGGTCAGGCCGGTCTGCAGGCGGCTGGACAGGCGGGGACCCATGTCACGACCGTTGGGGGTGGCCCCGATGAGCATGGTGGTGGGGCCGTAGGCCTCCACCAGATGATTCAGCGCCGCCACATAGGCGTCGGTGGAATACTGACGGAACTCCTCGCCGTCGATGTAGAGCACCTGATCGGCGCCGTGGCAGGCGGCCTCGTCCACCGCGGCCTTCACGCCGCAGCCGATGACCACAGCCACCAGCTTGCCGCCCTGCTTGTCGGCCAGTTCACGGCCGGGATTCAGCAGCTCGATGCCCACGTTCTTGGCGGAGCCGTCTTCCTTGGTTTCTACAAATACCCAAAGGTCCTTGGTTTTCGCTTCCATGTTGTACGCCTCCCTTAAATCACATGGGCCTCGCTCAGCAGCGCGAACAGCTTCTGAGCGGATTCTTCGCCGGTCTCTTCCTTAATCACCACGCCGGCCTCCTTGCGGGGGGGCACGAAGGTCTTTTTCACCTTGGTGGGGGAGCCCTTCAGACCGGCCCGGGCGGGATCGATGGCGGTCAGCTCGGCGGAGGTCAGGCTCTCAATGACTGCCTTGCGGGCGGCCATCTTCCGCTTGATGGTGGGGAAGCGGGGGTCAAAGGCGGGCTTGGTGAAGGTGATGAGGCAGGGGGTCTTGACGCCGATGAGATAGTTGCCGTCCTCACCCTCCTTCAGGATGTGCAGGGTGCCGTCGGCGTTGGTGGCCTCCAGGGCGTAGGTGACCTGGGGGTAGTCCAGCAGCTCGGCCAGCTCGGGACCCACCTGGGCGGTGTCGCCGTCGATGGCCTGCTTGCCGCAGAAGATGGCGTCGAACTTCACGCCCTCCAGCTCCTCCACCTTGGAAATGGCGTTATAGAGGATGTAGCTGGTGGCCAGGGTGTCGGAACCGCCGAACATACGGTCGGTGACCAGATAGGCCTTGTCGGCGGCGATGGCCAGGGCCTCACGCAGAGCGGCCTCGGCCTGCTTGGGACCCATGGACAGCACCACGATGCGGGTGTCTGGGTCGTTGTCCTTGATGCGGGCGGCGGCCTCCAGGGCGTAGCCGTCAAAGGGATTGATGATGCTGGGAACGCCGTCCCGAACCAGGGTATTGGTGACGGGATCAATCTTGATCTCCGTCGTATCCGGGACCTGCTTGATACATACCAGAATATTCATAACGAAACTCCTTTCCGAACGATCACAGCGTGCAGCAGACCTTGCCGGGGTTGAGGATCATCTTGGGGTCAAAGACCTTCTTGATGCCCTGCATCAGCGCCATATTCACGGGACCCACCGCCTGGGCCAGGTACTTCACCTTGCCGAAGCCGATGCCGTGCTCGCCGGAGATCTGGCCGCCGAACTCCATGGCCTTCTGATAGATGGCGCTGAGGAACTGATCCACCTGCTTGCGGAACTCGGCCTCGTCCATGGTGTTGGAGCACTCATAGATGTGCAGGTTGCCGTCGCCGGCGTGGCCGAAGTACTTGACCTCGAAATCGTAGTTGGCTTTGGTCTCGTTGACGAAGGCCACATAGGGGGCGATCTTGTTGACGGGCACCACCACATCGCACTCGTCCAGCAGCTTGGTCTGCTCCTCGATGCCCTCCAGGAAGGAGGAACGGGCGGCCCAGGCGTCCTTCAGCTTGGGAGCGGTGTCGGCGATGAGCACATCCAGAGCGCCCTCCTCCACCAGCATCTCGGCGGCGCGCTCCACGATGGGGTCCAGCTCGTCCATGGAGTCGCCGTCAAAGGTGAGCAGCAGATAGGCGCCGGCCTCCACGCCGTCCACCTTGCGGGGGAAGACCTGCTTGCCCAGGTACTCCTCGGAGGAGATGAGGATCTCCTTCTCAAAGAACTCCACGGCCTGGGGCTTGAAGTGGTTCATGAACACCTTGGGCACGGTGGAAATACAGGCGTCCAGATCCTCGTAGGGGGCAATGAGGCTGACGGTGGCCTTGGGGGCAGGGATGAGCTTCAGGGTCAGCTCGGTGATGATGCCCAGGGTGCCCTCGGAGCCCACCATCAGGTTGGTCAGGCTGTAGCCGGAGCTGGTCTTGGACACGGTGCTGCCGAAGTGGGTGATTTCGCCGGTGGGGAGGACCACGGTCATGGCCCGCACATAGTCACGGGTGGCGCCGTACTTGACAGCCCGCATACCGCCGGCATTGGTGGCCACGTTGCCGCCCAGGGTAGCCATCTTCTCGCCGGGATCGGGGGGATAGAGGCAGCCGTGGGTGAGGGCGTCGTCGGCCAGCTGCTGCAGCAGCACGCCGGGCTGGACAGTGACGGCGAAGTTTTCCAGGTCATAGCTCAGGATCTTGTTCATCCGCATGGTGCAGAGCACCACGCCGCCGCACACGGGGGTGCAGCCGCCCACCAGGCCGGTGCCCGCGCCCCGGGTGGTGACAGGGATGTTGTTGTCGTAGCAGATCTTGACGATGCCGGCCACCTCCTCGGTGGTGAGCACGTCGATGGACACCTCGGGCATCTTCACGCCGTAGATGGGCATTTCGTCCCGGGCGTAGTCAGGATTGACGTCGGCCCCCACCACGACGCGGCCGGGTACCACCTGCTCCAACTGAGCGATGATTTCAGGCGTGACAGGATTGTACGTTGCCATAAGTAGAACCTCCTCCATACATAGTGAAAGAAATAGAAATAAACGGATGGAAAACGGAACTTACTCCCGTACCATGACGGAAATACCATTGGGAATGACCACCAGATGGGCGTCGGCGCCCTTGGCCTGACGGGCCCGCTCCAGGGCGGTGTCCACGTCGGGGGCCCACTCCATCTTCATGTCCTCGATGGTCTGGCGCTGTTCAGGAACGGTGACGTAGATCACGCGGTGCTTGCACAGGACCCGGGCCAGGATCTGAAATTCCCACTGATCCGGCTTGGTCTGATCCTGCGGCGTGGCCAGGATCTCATCGGTCAGGGCCTGGGGGGAGGAGGCGTCCCGCAGGGCATGATAGAAGCTGTCCCCGCCGGCCCCGTCCATGCAGGAGCTGACCATAATGAGCACGCCGCCCTCGGCCGCGGCAGCTTCCGCCGCGGTGAGGCCCTTGACGCTCTGGTAGATGTTCTGATCCAGGGGGTAGCCGCCGTTGCTGGAGATGACGATATCGCCCCGGCGCTCCGGCTTGACCTGGCAATAACCCAGCAGGAAGTCACAGCCCTTGCGGTGGGCGGTCTCCGGGTCGCCGGCAAAGGCGGCCACTACCTTCTTGTCCTCGTCAATGATGACGTTTACGATGTAAGCCAGCTTGGCCATCCTGGCCGCCGCCAGCATATCGGCGTGGAGAGGATTGCCGTCCAGCACGCCGGTGCGGGCGCAGGGGGAGGCAATAAACTTAGAGCAGTGGTTGCCCAGAACGGTGACCTGATCGCACACGCCGGGCAGCACGCTCTTGCGGCCGCCGGAGAAGCCGGCGAAGAAGTGAGGCTCAATGAAACCCTCGGCCACCAGCAGGTCGGTCTCCACCGCCAGCCGGTCAATGACGCAATCGGCGCCGGAGGGGAGCACGCCGATCTTCACGTTGGAGGCGGCGTCCCGGCTGTCGTGAATCACGATGGTTTCATGGTCCACGATGTCCTGACCCAGCTTGCCAACCAGCTCCTCTTTGGTGGTGGGGCGGTGGAAGCCGGTGGCAACCAGCAGGGTGATCTGGATGTCCGGATTGCCCCGGCGCAGCTGGGCCAGCATATGGGGCAGAATGTGCTTGCTGGGCACCGGACGGGTATGATCGCTGATGATGATGGTGCAGGTTTTCTTGCCGGCGGCCAGCTCCTCCAGAGGCTTGGAGTCGATGGGGTTGGCCATGGCGGCCAGCACCAGGGCGTCCTCTGAGTCGGAGGCAGTCAGCTCCCCGATGTGAGAGGTGAGTACCTCAGCCCCGGACAGATCAGCGTGCAGCGTCATGCCGGAAGATCCAAAGGGAATGGTAAGGGCCATTCGAAATACCTCCTTGCAGATCGGAATTAAGAATGAAATGGTACAACCACTTTGCTGACGTCATCACTTTACCACAATTTTCGAAAAATGCAATCCCCAGTTTTTAATTTCTCACATATTCCGAAAAAATGGGTTTGAATTTATGCAAAGCGCCAATTTTGAACTGAAATAAAGAAAGGGAGTGGACAATTTGCTGGTATGAATTTATAATAAGACCAGTCAGTTTATCTGGAATATCATTTGCTGCGGAAAAGTATGGCAAAATCAAGGAGGGGGAGAAGGGCGAATTTTGGTTTTTGCATTTTGATTGGTAGAACCAATAAAAAGTGGGCCGCCGCCCTGTATCCGGCGGCGGCAGGAGACAAAGGAGGTCCCGTTTTCAATGCCGTTGTTGATGTCGATCCTTACGCTGCTGCCTATTGTCTGGCTGATAATTGCGCTGGCTGTTCTGAAAATGCCGGGCCATCGCGCCTGTCTCATCGCGCTGCTGCTCACGGCGGTGCTGGCCCTGACCCTGTGGAAGATGCCTCCGGTGGATTGCCTGACCTCCGCCCTGGAGGGCTTTGCTGCGGCTTTGTGGCCCATCATTCTGGTGATCATCGCCGCCATTTTTACTTACAATCTGTCTCTGCGCACCGGCGCTATGGACGTGATCAAGCGGATGCTGTCCAATGTGTCGGGGGACCGGCGGGTCATCATCCTGCTGATCGGCTGGTGCTTCGGCGGATTTCTGGAGGGAATGGCGGGCTTTGGTACCGCTGTGGCCATTCCCGCCGGTATGCTGGCAGGTATGGGTATGGACCCGGTGCTGTCCTGCCTGGTGTGTATGCTGGCCAACGCCTTCCCCACGGCCTTTGGCTCGGTGGGTATTCCCACCACCACGTTGGTCAGTGTGACCGGGCTGGATGCCATCCCGCTGGCCTTTACCACCGTGGTGGAAATGGCTCCCTTCATGATCCTGATGCCCTTCCTGA
The DNA here is from genome assembly GCA_019119165.1 of Candidatus Flavonifractor intestinigallinarum. Lineage (GTDB taxonomy): Bacteria > Bacillota > Clostridia > Oscillospirales > Oscillospiraceae > Flavonifractor > Flavonifractor intestinigallinarum. The sequence goes on from DWXO01000036.1 coordinate 10,975, forward strand.
TGGTGATTGCCGGCGGCGGTGGCGTCAAGGCCCTGAAAGGGGTGGTGGGTATCACCCTGGTGGCCGGTCTGTCCTTTGTGGTGCCTGAGCTGGCGGTGTCCTACTTCCTGGGGCCGGAGCTTACGGTAGTGGTGGGCAGCGTGGTGTCCCTGGCCTGTACGCTGGCCATGGCCCGGCTGCGGAAGGGTAAGCCGGTGCCCGCGGAATATCAGATGTCCAGCGGGCAGCCCGCCCAGGCGGGGGAGCGGGGGACGATGTCCCCGGTGGTGGCCTTTTTGCCCTTCCTGCTGATCTTTGTGCTGCTGCTGCTCACTTCCAAGCTGGTGCCGCCTGTCAACAGCTTCCTGGCTCAGTTTGCCTCGTCCTTCAAAATCAGTACCGCCGAGAGCGCGGGCTTGACCTCCTTCAGCTGGGTGAATACCCCCGGCGTGGTCATCTTTGTGGCGGCCATCATCGGCGGCGTGGTGCAGAAGGCGGGAGCCCGGCTGATGTGGGAGACCTTCCTGGCCACCCTGAAGCAGATGAGCCGCACCATCGTCACCATTATGGCGGTGCTGGCGGTGGCCAAGATCATGACCTATTCCGGCATGATCTCCGACATGGCCGGACTGTTCGTCTCCATTACCGGCGTGTTCTACCCCTTTGTATCCCCCATCATTGCCGCCATCGGCGCTTTTGTTACCGGCAGCGGCACCAACACCGAGGTGCTGCTGGGCCGGCTTCAGTCGGAAGCGGCCACAGCCATCGGCGCCTCGCCTTACTGGCTGGCGGCAGCCAACTCGGTGGGCGCGGGCATCGGCAAGATCCTCTCCCCCCAGTGTATTGCCACCGCGGTGGCGGCGGTGGGCCTGGTGGGTCAGGACAGCAAGGTGCTGTCCGCCGTGCTGAAATGGGCAATCCTCATGCTGGTGCTGGCCTGTATCCTGGTGGGCTGCTTCCAGTGGCTGGCCCCCTATCTGATCGGATAAACGAAACTACCCCCGGACCGCTGCTTTCAGCAGTCCGGGGGTAGTTTGGCAGGAACTTACTGGACAGACCCGTCGGGAGCTACAATGGCCACCCGCAGGGGGATGTCCTTCCCGCTGGCGGCCACGGCGTTCTGGACCGCCCGCTGGATGCCGCCGCAGCAGGGCACGGTCATGCGGACCACGGTGACGCTCTTCACGTCGTTGTCGGCCAGGATGGCGGTCAGCTTCTCGGTATAGTCGCCTTCGTCCAGCTTGGGGCAGCCGATGAGGGTCACCTTGCCCTGGATGAAATCCTGGTGGAAGTTGCCGTAAGCGTAGGCGGTGCAGTCGGCAGCAATGAGCAGGTGACAGCCGATGAAGTAGGGGGCGTTGACGGGCGCCAGCTTGATCTGTACCGGCCACTGCCGCAGCTGACTGGGTACCGTTCCGGCGCAGGGAGAGGGGGCGGCCTCCCGGTGAATGGTCCGGCTCATGCTGCCGGGGCAGCCGCAGGGCAGGGGAGCGGCGGCTTTTTCCTTGGCGGCCTTGGCCGCCAGCACGGCGGCGTGGTCATAGGCGGGGGCCTCCCGCTCCTCAAAGGTGATGGCTCCGGTGGGGCAGGCGGGCAGACAATCCCCCAGCCCGTCGCAGTAGTCCTCCCGGGTGAGCTTGGCCTTGCCGTTCACCATCTCGATGGCGCCCTCATGGCAGGCGGCGGCGCACAGGCCGCAGCCGTTGCACAGCGCCTCGTCGATTTTTATAATCTTGCGTTTCATAGATCAACGCCTCCTTGTCTTGTGTGAGCCAAGGATACCAGAGTAAGAGTCCATGGTATGTTGCAGAAGCAACACAAACAGAAAAAAGATGTCTGCGCTGTGGCGCAGACATCTTTTTTTCCGCAATCAAATTTAATCCCTGAGATACTGCTTGACCAACTCCTGTAACAACTCGTCCCGGTCCAGCTTACGGATGAGGGCCCGGGCGTTGTTGTAGTTGGTGATATAAGTCGGGTCCTCCGAGAGGATGTACCCCACGATCTGGTTGATGGGGTTATAGCCCTTCTCCTGAAGGGAGTTGTATACGGAGGTCAGCACCTCTTTGATCTCAGGATCTTTTTCATAGCGGATGCTGAATTTGCGAGTGTAATCGGTCTCCATACCTGTCGCACCTCCCGGTCCAAATCTGCTTCCCATTGTAGCCGAAAATGGTCCGGCTGTAAAGGGGGCGGGGGAAAATTTATCAATCTTTAAGATGTTGGAAAGGAAAATATCCGGGGGATGCAACCATTGGACAGGTGCTGTGGTATTATGGATACCAGAGAACCGGCGGCCTCCGGATTTCTGCAAGGGAGGGGAGAGACCATGACAGACGAGCGGAACGCCAGAGCTCAGGTGGAGCGCTGGGGAGATATGGTGTGGCGGCTGGCCCTGGCCCGCACCCGCCATATCCAGGACAGCGAGGATGTGTTCCAGGAGGTGTTTGCACGCTTCTTCCGCCATGAGGAGGAGCTGGACAGCGATGAGCACCGGAAGGCCTGGCTGATTCGCTGTACCCTCAACTGTACCAACACCCTGCTGTCCGCCCGCTGGCGGACCCACCTGCCCCTGGAGGAGGCGGTGACAAAGGCCATGGAACCGGCGGACCGCACGGTCTATGAAGCAGTACTGTCCCTGCCAAAAAAGTACCGGACTGCCATTCACCTGCATTACTATGAGGGGTATTCGGTGGAGGAGATCGCCGCCCTCACCGGAGCCAAGACGGGTACAGTGAAGAGCTGGCTGTCCCGGGGCCGGGACAGGCTAGCCCGGGCGCTGAAAGGAGACGAGTGACCATGATGGATGAGTATAAACGGGCCAATGATACCCTCCATCCCACCCATTCCGCGGTGGAGCGGGCGGTGAAGGGGGAGGCTTCCAGGAGAAAAAGAAAGCCACTGAAAGCACTGGTGCCGGCGGGGGTGGCCGCTGTGGTGGCCGTGGCCCTGCTCATTACCGGCCTACCCGGCCCGGACGGCGGGAGCAGCGGCGGGCCATTGACAGGCAGCGCCTATGCCATTGCCTTGCCGGAGTACCCTGATCTGCCCAAGCACCCAGCTGAACCCCTGGGGGGCAGCGACGCGGAGTGGGAGCAATTCAATGCAGACCTGGATGTCTATCTGGACGCCTGGGAGGCCTACCAGGACGAGACCGCCAGCCTGCGTGATACCCCTGATCTGACCGCCGCCCTGGCGGACTACACCGGTAGGAGCGCCGCTCTGGCGCTGTCGGGGGAGGGCAACCGGGTCTATTCCCCCGTGTCCCTGTGGTTTGCCCTGGCCATGCTGGCCGAGACCACCGGCGGGGAGACCCGGCAGCAGGTGCTGGATGCTCTGGGGGCCTCCGATGTGGACCAGCTGCGGGATTGGGCCGACATTCTGTGGCACGCCCTCTACCTGGACGACGGTACCGCCGCCACCCTGCTGGGCACCTCCATCTGGCTCAATGAGAATGTGAGCTTCCAGCAGGATACCCTGGAGACGTTGGCAGATTACTACTATACCGGCTCCTTCCAGGTCCCCATGGGCACCGGCGAGGCGGACAGCGCCATCACGGAGTGGGTATCGGAGCAGACAAAGGGCCTTATCGGCTCTGACGGCAAGGTACTGACCACCAGGGCCGAGACCCTGGCGGTGCTGGCCTCTACCCTGTACTTCCAGGCCCGGTGGAGTGACGAGTTTGATCCCAGCCTCACCGAGGAGGATGTGTTCACTGCCGCGGACGGCAGCGAGTCGGCGGTGGACTTCATGCACATGACTCAGACCGCCGGCTTCCTCCGCCAGAACGGCTATCAGGCAGCCAGTCTGGGCACCACCGGCGGAACGATGACCTTTGTACTCCCCGACGAGGGGGTCACCCCCGCCGAATTGCTGGCCTACCCGGATTTTCTGACGGAACTCACCCATTCTGAAAGGAAGATCTACGGCGAGGTCCAGTGGTCGGTGCCCAAGTTCGATGTCAGTTCCGATCTGGATTTGATTCCTGCCCTGACAGGTATGGGGATCACCGACGTGCTGTACAGGGGGACCGCCGACTTCACCCCCCTCGTCGACCTCACTCCGGTGTGGCTGGAAGAGGCCAGACAGATCGCCCGGGTGAAGGTGGATGAGGAGGGGGTGGAGGCCGCCGCCGTCACCCTGCTGGCTGCCGACGCCTCGGAGGCCATCGTAGAGGACCCCGCCATCTGCGTCATGGATCTGGACCGGCCCTTCCTGTTTGTGATCCGGGACGGGGATGCCGTCCTTTTTGTGGGCGTGGTGGAGCAGGTATAAACACAGCCCCCGCGGCAAGATGCCGCGGGGGCTGTGTTCGTTTATACCAGAGGCGCCAGCACCCGTAGGATGGACCGGAACAGCCGCCGGGGCCAGGACCGCTCCAGACACTGCTCCAGGGTGATTTTCTGACTGGCCAGCTGGGTGGCCAGAAAGTCGGCCTTGATGTCCAGCACCGTGGGGTCCTGGTAGAGGAGCACCGCGTCCTCAAAGTGGAGGAACATACTGCGATAGTCCATATTGATGGTGCCTACCACCCCGCATACGTCGTCGGACACCAGGTTTTTGGCGTGGACAAAGCCGGGGGTGTACTCAAAGATCTGTACCCCCGCCTCCAGCAGAGGCTGGTAGTGGGAGCGTGTCAGCTCAAATACCAGCTTTTTGTCCGGGATGTGGGGGGTGATGATGCGCACATCCACCCCGGATTTGGCGGCGTTGCACAGAGCGGTATTGACGCTGTCGCTGACGATCAGGTAGGGGGTCATGATATAGACGTACCGCTTGGCCTTGGAGATCAGGTTGAGATATACCGTCTCGCCCACCGGCTCGTTGTCCAGGGGATTGTCGGCGTAGGGCTGCACAAAGCAGTCCCTTCCCAGCACGGCCTCCGGGGGCAGGGAAGTGGGCCGCAGGGCGGCGTAGTCTGCCTTGACCTCCCGGATGTATTCCCACATGGTGAGGAACATCACCGTCATGCTCCAGGCCGCCTCCCCCTTCACCAGAATGGCGCTGTCCTTCCAGTGGCCGAAGCGGGATTTTTGATTGATATACTCGTCGGCCAGATTGATGCCGCCGGTAAAGGCGGTGTGGCCGTCAATGATGCACAGCTTCCGGTGATCCCGGTTGTTCATGCGGATGGAAATGACCGGCTTGAACCGGTTAAAGAAGCAGCAGGGGATGCCGGTCTCCCGCTCAAAGGTTTCGGCATAATTGGCGGGCAGCGTGCCCAGGGAGCCCACGTCGTCGTAGATCACCCGCACGTCCACCCCGGCGGCGTGCTTTTCCTTCAAAATTTCCACGATGGAGTCCCAGAACACGCCGGGGGCCAGGATGAAATACTCCAAAAAGATATAATGTTTGGCCTTTTTCAGCTCCTCCAGCATGGCGGGGAAGGCGTCGTCCCCCAGGGGAAAATACCGGGTCCAGGTGTTGGTGTACACCGGACAGCGGGCATACTGCTCCAGGTAGCGGGCCTGATTTACCGCGTCACGGCCCAGCACCGCCAGCTTCTGAGCCTTGTAGTCCCCCTCCAGCTGTTCCAGCATGGTGCGGTCCATGCCCTGCATCTTCCGGCGCATCCGGGCGGACAGCTTGTTGCCGCCGCACAGCAGGTAGACCAGCCAGCCGAACATGGGGAAGAGGAGAATGGGGATGATCCAGGCGATCTTGTATCCCGGATCGGTCTGCCGCCGGACGATGACCAGCACTGCCAGCAGAGACAGCACCACACAGGCCCAGTACACATAGACGTAATAGCTCCAGGCCCATATCATGGGCACCAGCAGCACCGCGGCCTGTAAAATAATGAGTACCGCCACAATAACAGAGCGCTGAAAGAGAAGGGAAGATAGCTTTTTGATATTCACGGAATGACTCCTTGCCGCATGACGGTTACTTCACGACCACATTTTCTCCGCCCAGCAGCTCCTTCAGTTCTTCGACGAGGGCTGGATGGATCACGCAGGGGGTGGTCAGCAGCTTGCCGGTATCGGCACAGCGGATCACCAGCTGCTCCGTGCCGGGGAACATGGTGAGCACCAGTTTGATCCGGCGCCAGCGGGGGTCCTCCAGGCCGGGTATGCGGATGTACAGCTTCCTGACCTTGACCGGAGGCTGGTCCGATTCCTCCCAGCCCTCCCGCAGGTGGTCCAGAGGCTGCACCCGGTCGCACATGAGCTGGGGAGCCTTTTCGTCCCGCACCGAGATGCGCCCTTCGGCCAGCAGCGGCACGTTTTCCTTCAGATAGGGACCGCACTCGCCCAGAGCCCGGGCAAATACCAGCATTTCCATGGAGCCGGTGTCGTCCTCCAGGGTGACATAGGCCATCAGAGTGTTGTTGCGGGTGGTGCGGGTACGGGAAGCGGACACCACACCGGCAATGGTCACCCGCTGCTCGTCCCGGAAGGTGGTGGGCCCGCCCTCCTGAGCGAAGTCGGAGAGAATGGCGCCGATGGAGGCCACCTTCCGCTTCTTTACCACGTCCCGGTACTCGTCCATGGGATGGCCGGAGAGGTAGAGACCGGTGGTCTCCTTCTCCATGGTCATCAGCTCCCGGCGGGAGAACTCGGGGATGTTTTTCAGGTTGAGCTGGGGAGCGGATTGGGGCTCGTCCCCGCCGCCGCCGAAGAGGTCGAACTGACCTTCCAGGTTCTTGCGCTTGTTTTGGGCGATGGAGTCCACCAGGGACTCGTAGGCCTCCAGCAGCTGGGAGCGGAACACCCCCATGCTGTCAAACGCGCCGCATTTGATGAGGCTCTCCAGCACCCGCTTGTTCAGGTCGGAGTCGAACATCCGCTGACAGAAATCGGGGAAGGAGGCGAAGGCCCCCTTCTGCCGCTCGGTGAGCACGTCGTTGATAAAGCCACGGCCCACGCCCTTGACGGCCACCAGACCGAAGCGGATGTGGTCGCCGGATACGGTGAAGTCGGCCCCGGACTCGTTGATATCGGGGGGGAGCAGGGGGATACCGCAGTCCTTGCACTCGGCGATATACTCGGCTACCTTCTCGCTGGAGTCCAGCACCGAGGTGAGGAGGGCGGCCATATATTCCTTGGTGTAGTGGCACTTGAACCAGGCGGTGTGGTAGGCCACGATGGCGTAGCTTACCGCGTGGGCCTTGTTAAAGGCGTACTGGGCAAAGGCCTCGATCTCGTCATAGATGTCCTCGGCGGTCTGCTGGGGAATGCCGTTTGCCATGCACCCGGCGATGTTTCGCTCGGGGTCACCGTGGACGAAGGTGTGCCGCTCCTTCTCGATCTGGGCCTTCTTCTTCTTGGAGATGGCCCGGCGCACCATGTCGGCCTGGCCCATGGTATACCCGGCCAGACGGCGGAAGATCTCGATAACCTGTTCCTGGTACACGATGCAGCCGTAGGTCACCGACAGGATGGGCTCCAGGGCGGGGTGCTTGTACTTCACCTTGTCCGGGTTGTGCTTGCAGGCGATGAACCGGGGGATGGAATCCATGGGTCCGGGGCGGTAGAGGGCAATGATAGCGGTGATGTCCTCGATGTTGTGGGGCTTCAGACCCACGCACACTCCGGTCATGCCCGCCGACTCCATCTGGAACACGCCGGAGGTCTTGCCATCGGACAGCATCTGGAACACCTCGGGGTCGTTGTCCGGGATGTCCGCCAGGGAAAAGCCGGGATGTTTCTGAGCCACCAGCTTGACGGTGTCGTCCAGGATGGTCAGGTTCCGCAGGCCCAGAAAGTCCATTTTCAGAAGGCCAAGCTCCTCCAGGGTGGTCATGACGTACTGGGTGACCACAGACTCGTCATTTTTGGCCAGAGGCACATAGTCCATCACCGGGCGGCGGGTGATAACCACGCCGGCGGCGTGGGTGGAGGCGTGGCGGGGCATTCCCTCGATGGCCTTGGCGGTGTCGATGAGCTCCTTTACCCGCTCGTCCCCCTCGTAGAGGTCCTTTAGGGGCTTGGACAGCTGGAGGGCCTGATCCAGGGTGATGTGGAGGGCACCGGGGCCGCTGGGCACCTGCTTGGCCACCGCGTCCACGTCGGCGTAGGGGATATTCAGGGCCCGGCCCACGTCCCGGATGGCCCCCCGGGCGGCCATGGTGCCAAAGGTGACGATCTGGGCCACATGGTCCTCGCCATACTTGCGCTGGACGTACTCAATGACCTCCTGACGGCGGCGGATGCAGAAGTCGATGTCGATATCGGGCATGGTGACTCGCTCCGGGTTGAGGAATCGCTCGAAGTAGAGGGAGTATTTCATGGGATCCACGTCGGTGATGTTCATGCAGTAGGCCACCATGGAGCCTGCCGCCGAGCCACGGCCGGGGCCCACCGGAATACCCTGGCTTTTAGCATACCCAATAAAGTCGGACACAATCAGAAAGTAGTCCACAAAGCCCATCTGCCGGATGACCCCCATCTCGTAGGCCAGCCGGTCCTGGTACCCCTCGGGGTCATCGGGATAGCGGCGCTGGTACCCCTCCCGGCACAGCTTCTCAAAGTAGGCGTCCCCGTCGGTGTAGCCCTCGGGCAGCTTGAATTCGGGCAGGTGATAGGTGCCGAACTGGAAGTCCATGTTGCACAGCTCGGCGATTTTCACCGTGTTTTCCACCGCCTCCGGGTAATCGGGGAAGAGGGCGGCCATTTCCTCAGTGGACTTGACGTACAGCTCGCTGGTCTCCATTTTCAGGCGGTTGGGGTCGTCCACCGTCTTGCCCATCTGGATGCACATGAGGGTATCCTGCATCTGGGCGTCCTCCCGGCGGAGGTAGTGGGCGTCATTGGTCACCACCAGGGGGATGCCGGTCTCCTGGTGGATGCGGATGAGCCCCTGGTTGATGGCGGGATCATTGGGCAGGTTGTGGTCCTGGAGCTCCAGGTAGTAGCCGTCCTCTCCAAAGAGCTCCCGCATCTCCAGCGCGATGGCCTTGGCCCCCTCATAGTCCCCGTCCAGGATACGCCGGGGCACCTCGCCGGACTGACAGGCCGACAGGGCGATCAGTCCCCCGGCGTGCTGGCGCAGCAGCTCTTTGTCGATCCGGGGGCGGATATAGAAGCCCTCAGTAAAGGCGCAGGAGTCCAGATAGCACAGGTTGCGGTAGCCCTCCTCATTGCGGCAGAGGAGGATCAGGTGGTACATGGAGGAATCAAGCTCATGAACCCGGTCGGTGCGGCCCCGGGGGGCCACATAGACCTCGCAGCCGATGATGGGCTTGATGCCCTCCGCCTTGCAGGCCTTGTAGAAATCCACCACGCCGTACATGACCCCGTGGTCGGTGATGGCCACGGCGCTCTGGCCCAGCTCCTTCACCCGCTTGACCAGCAGGGGAATGCGGCAGGCGCCGTCCAGCAGGGAGAACTCGGTATGGACGTGCAGGTGGACAAAGGACATGGGGATACCTCCTGAATAGACGGTTATTGTTTGGCCAGCTCCATCAGCTTGCGCAGACGGTGGTTGAATGCAGATTTACTGACCGGCGGGTCGCACAGCTCGGCCAGCTGGGACAGGGTAAGCTCCGGATGGGCCATCCGCAGATCCACCGCCTCCTTCAGCTTGTCCGGCAGGTTTTCCAGCATCCCCCGCTCCTCCAGCTTATAGATGGCCTCAATCTGGCCTTGAGCGGCGTCTACCGCCTTGTCCAGATTGGCCGCGTCGCAGTTGACCCGGCGGTTGATGCTGCCCCGCAGATCCTTCTCCGCCTTGGCGTTCATCAGCTCCATGGCGGCCAGCGGGGCGCCCATGGCGGTGAGAAAATCCTCGATGGCGTCGCTCTGCTTGAAGTAGGTAATGGCGTTGGCCTTGCGGCGGCTCTCCTTGGGGGAGAACCCCATCTCCAGCAGCAGGGCGTGGAGCTCCCGGCTCACCGACAGGTGGGAGGTGGCCAGCTCCAGATGGTAGCGCTTGGCCGGGTCGGTCACCGAACCGCCCGCCAGAAAGGCCCCCCGGAGGAAGGCGGTGCGGCAGTGATCCTCCTCCAAAACGGCGTAGTTGATGTGGTGAACCAGTGCCTCCGCCGGGTCGTGCCCAAAGACCGACCAGAGGGCGGACAGCTTGTCCGGTTGAGTGATGGAAAAGATGCGCTTGCCCGCCCCCTCTGCGGGCAGACGGTCAAAGCGCACCTGAAAGGCCTTTTGAAAGAGCTGGGGCAGCCGGGCGGCAAACTCCGGCGACTCGGTGGTGATGCGGACCTCCGCGGGGGTGGACAGGGAGCAGTAGAGCAGCACCCCGTAGGCCTCCGCCTGGGCGCAGCACTTCCGGCTGATGGGGGCGCGGCACAATTCCGCCTTGACCTGGGTGGAAAAGGACATGATTCGCCCTCCTTACAGAATCCGGGTGGAGGCCCGCTCCTGATAGAGCTCCATCACCGCGGCGGACAGCCGGGCAAAGGAGTGACGGGCGTAATTCAGAGTCTCCGAGGCCAGGGGGCGGGTAACCAGCTCCACCCCAAGGGCTTCGATGGCCTCCTTGTCCACCACGATGGGGGCGGAGTCCTCCTCCTTGTACCGCTCCAGCAGGCCGGGGCGCACCGAAGCGGAGTTGCACAGGCAGATATCCACCAGGCCGGGGCCCGAGTGGTCCAGCAGGGCTTTCACATGGTCGGAGGCGGTCATGCCCTCGGTCTCGCCGTCCTGGGTCATGATGTTGCAGATATAGATTTTCATGGCCTTGGAGGCACACACCGCCTGGGAAATGCCGTCCACCAGCAGGTTGGGAATAACGCTGGTGTACAGGGAGCCGGGACCCAACAGGATCAGGTCGGCCTCCCCAATGGCCTGGATGGCCTCGGGCAGAGCCTGGGGGTGTTCGGGCAGCAGCCGGATGCTCTCAATGCGGCAGTCCTGGGCCTTCTTGAAGTCGCTGATCTTGGACTCTCCCTGAACCTTGGTGCCGTTTTCAAAGGTGGCCTCCAGCACCACGTCCGCGTTGGTCACCGGCAGTACCCGACCGGTAATGGCCAGGACCTGGCTCATTTTGGACACTGCCTCGTCAAAGGAGTCGGAGATGCCGTTTAGGGCGGCCAGGATCAGGTTGCCGAAGGACTGGCCGGTGAGCTTGCCGGAGCCCTCGGGAAAGCGGTAGGTGAGCAGCTGCTGCATCACCGGCTCGGCGTTGGCCAGGGCTTCCATGCAGTGGCGGATATCCCCCGGCGGGGGCATCCCTAGATCCTGGCGCAGCATACCGGAGCCGCCGCCGTCGTCCGCCACCGTTACGATGGCGGTCAGATTTTTGGTGTGATTTTTCAGACCGCGGAGCATGGTGGAAAGGCCGGTGCCGCCGCCGATGGCGACGACCTTGGGATCCTGGGCCCAGCGGCGCTCATAAAAGGACTGATTCACGGCGGCTCCTCCTTTACGCCCGGGTCATGTCCCGATGATTTTCCGTGGCCTGATAGCCTTTCTGCTTGATAAATTCGGCCAGAGCGTGGGTAATGGCCACCGAGCGGTGCTGGCCGCCGGTGCAGCCGATGGCAATGACCAGGGCGGCCTTGCCCTCCGACACATAAAGAGGGAGGAGGAAGCTGATGAGATTCTCCAGGTAGCCCATGAAGTCGGTGGTCTGGCGGTAGCCGAACACAAAGTCATACACGCCGTCGTCCAGTCCGGTCTGATGGCGCAGCTCGGTGATGTAGTAGGGGTTGGGGAGGAAGCGCACGTCGAACACCAGATCGGCCTCAATGGGGATGCCGTACTTGAAGCCGAAGGAGATAACGTTGACGCTCATCTCCGGGGTGTCGCCCCCATGGCCGAAGAGCCGCAGCACCTCCCCCCGCAGCTTGGCGGTGGAGAGAGCGGAGGTGTCAATGATGTACTCCGCCCGCTGGCGGACGGGGGAGAGAACGGTGCGCTCCAGCCGGACGGCCTCGTCCAGGGAGCGGGCGGAGCCCGCCAGCGGGTGGTTGCGCCGGGTCTCCTTGTAACGCTTGATGATGGATTCTACACTGGCCTCCACAAAGAGGATCTTGTAGGCGCATCCCATCTCCTGCAGCGCGTCCAGGGCGGAGAATAGCCCGTCGAAGGTCTGGCCGCCCCGGATGTCGGTGACCAGAGCCACCCGGTCGTATCGGGCGGGGTTGGCCATACACAGCTCGGCAAATTTGGGGATCATGGGTGCGGGCATATTGTCCACCACATAGAAGCCGATATCCTCCAGAAAGGAGGCGGCTTTACTTTTGCCCGCGCCGGACAGACCGGAAATAATGATAAAATCCATGGAAACTCACCTCAAAAACCCAAAAACTTCACTTCCGGCTCCAGAGCAATGCCGGTTTCACGCAGTACCGTGTTCTGAATCAGCTCTATCAGCCTCCGCACGTCGTCGGCGGTAGCGCCTCCCCGGTTGACCACAAAACCGGCGTGCTTCTCCGATACCTGAGCGCCTCCGATGCCCACCCCTTTCAGACCGCACTGTTCAATGAGGGAGCCGGCAAAGTGGCCTTCCGGCCGCTTGAAGGTGCTGCCGGCGGAGGGCAGCTCCAGAGGCTGCTTGGAGCGGCGCTGCTGGGCAAGCTCGTCCATTCTGGCCTTGATGGCGGCGGGATCACCGGGGACCAGGGCGGCCTCGGCCTCCAGAATGAGCCAGGCGGGGTGATCGGTAAAGATGGTGTGGCGATAGGTGAGGGCACAGTCTTGGGCGGGCAGGGTGATAAGCTCTCCCTCCTCATTGAGGAAGGTAATGGCGGTGAGCACCTGGGACAGCTCGCCGCCGTAGGCCCCGGCGTTCATGGCAACGCCGCCGCCCACGCTGCCGGGGATGCCGTGGGCAAATTCCAGGCCGGTCAGGCCGTTCTGGTATGCGGTAGTGGCCAGTCGGGAGAGCAGCAGGCCGCTGCCGCCGCGAAGCCGGTCGCCGGCGCAGGACACCTGGTCCAGACCGCCGGTTTTTATCACAAAGCCCTCATACCCCTGGTCGGACACCAGCAGATCGCTGCCGTTGCCTAGGAAAAAGGGAGTGATATCCAGCCCTCTGGCTGTCTGGACGGCGACAATGGCCTCCTCCCGGCTTTTGGGCAGGGCCATCAGCCGGGCGGGACCGCCGATACGAAAGGTGGTGTGGGACGCCATGGGCTCCCGCTCCCGCAGCTCCAGCTGGGGGGCGCTGCGGCGCAGAGCCTGGATCAGAGGATCAAAACGGTCCATAGGGGCCTCCTTACTCGTTTTCTGCATACTGATATTATATCAAAAATGGGGCGAAATTAGAAGGTGCTATCCCAGGCCAAAAGCCTCGAATTGCTCCCTGCTGCCCCGGAACACATTCAGGTCGATGAGGGTTTGAGCGCCGTGGTAGCCCTCCAGTTGGGCGGAGTGGGAATACTGCCAGAAATCCCACCGGGGCACCAGCGGAAACACGGTGGGACTGGAGCACCACACCGGATAGTCGGCATACTTGCTGTCGGTGAGGTAGCTGTAGTAGGAGCGGTAGGTCACATAGAGGATGGGTTTGACCCCGTAGTGCTCCTCCAGCCGCTCCAACAGGGGGTCCAGTATGGCCTGGACCTGGGCCTTCTCCGGCGGCTGTTCCAGATATTCGCCGTAAAACTCGATATCCACCACCGGCGGCAGCGCCCCCTGGGTGTCCGGCACCATGGCGATGAAGTTGTCGGCCTGGGTCTGGCCGGGGCTGTCGTAGCTGAGGAAGTGGTAGGCGCCTGGGCGGACTCCCGCTTCCAGAGCGCCGTTCCAGTTGGCGGCAAATTGCTTGTCCTGGAGCAGGGAACCCTCGGTGGCCTTGATGAAGGCAAAGTCCACCCCCTGACTGGCCAGGGTATGCCAGTTCACCGTCCCCTGGTAGGAGGATACGTCCACGCCGAATACCTCCCACTGGTCCGGATTGGATTCGTGAGAGTAGAGGATTAAGCCCCGCCAGCGCAGGAAGAAAAAGCCCAGCAGGAGGAGCGCTCCCACCAGAAGCAGAATCAGTATGATACGCCGCAGAATGCGGAACACTCGTTTCAAAAGCATCACCCAACAGGATAGGGATTCAACAGACAATATGATACCCGTATGTGGGGGAAAAGGCAAGCAAAAACCAACGGGATACCGCGTTGGCGGTATCCCGTTGAGTGAGGTCAGCGCTTTTTGGGGGACAGAAGCAGCCCCAGCAAGATGCCTGCCGCGGCGGGGAGCACCCAGCCCAGCCCCAGGTCGGCCAGAGGGACCGCCTCCAGGAAGGTGAGGGGGAGTTTTAGGTCCAGCAGGGCATAGAGTACACTGGCCACGCCGGTGAACAGGATGGCTACCGGATAGACCAGCCGCCGCCCCTCCAGCCAGCGCTGGAAAAAGGACAGGGCAATGAGCACGATGGCCATGGGGTAGAGCACCCCCAGCACCGGAGCGGACACCGAGATGATCTGGGCCAGACCGGCGTTGGAGATCACCATACTGACCACGGCGAAGAGCACCGCCCAGCCCCGGTAGCTCAGTCCGGGGAAGAGCTTGTGGAAGAACTCGCCGCAGGAAGAAATGAGGCCCACGCACACGTTGAAGCAGGCAATGATGAAGATGGCCGCCAGCAGGGCGTTGCCCAGAGGCCCGAAGAGCAGCCCCACCACATTGGTGAGGGCGGCGGCGCCGTCGGTGGGGTTGGGGACCGCGCCGCCGGACAGAGCGCCGATGTGGGCCAGCATGGCGTAGACGATAAGGAGCAGGGCTCCGGCAATGAAGCCGGAGCGGATGGTGCCCTTTACCACGGCCTTGTCCTCGCTGACACCCCTGGCCCGGATATTGACGGCGATCACGATGCCAAAGGCCAGGGCGGCAATGGTGTCCATGGTCTGGTAGCCCTCCAGAAAGCCCTTGACCACCGGATGGGTCACATAGTCTCCAGAGGCGGGGCCATAGCCGGACAGGGGATTGACCAGACAACCGGCGAAGGTGACCACGATGAGGACCACCAGGATGGGGCAGAGAATCTTGCCCAGCCGGTCGGTGAGCTTTTCCGGCCGCAGGGCAATGACCAGAGCGGCGGCAAAGAATACCAGGGAGTAGATCAGCCGGAAGAGGGACAGGGGAGCGTCCGGCCCGGCAAAGGGGGGCACAGCCATCTCAAAGGAGGTGGTGGCGGTGCGGGGAATGGCAAGGCAGGGGCCGATGGCCAGATAGGCGGCAATGGTAAAGGCCTTGGAGAAGAGAGGGTGAACCCGGCTGCACAGGGTATCCAGACCGCCGGCGCGGGCCACTGCCACCACGCCCAGCACCGGCAGGCCCACGGCGCTGACGGCCAGCCCCAGGAAGGCGGGCCAGGTGGCGGTTCCTGCCTGGGCGGCGATGCCGGGCGGGAAAATCAGGTTGCCCGCTCCGAAAAACATGGAGAACAGCGTAAGACCCACCAGAAGCAGGCTTTTGCCCTTGAGCTGCATAACATCCTCTCTTTCTGTACGGAGGCGCCTTGCCGGCCTCCGGATCGGTTTGGTATGGAAGTAAAAACAGCGGCATACCAGTGGTATGCCGCTGTTTTCTTACGCAATGCGCCAATTAGCCCTGGGAAATAGCACCCGTGGGGCAGGTGTCGGCACAAGTACCGCAATCGATGCAGGAACCGGCGTCGATCACGTAGTGGTCATCGCCCTGAGCGATAGCACCAACGGGGCAAGCGCCCTCGCAAGCGCCACAGCTCACGCAAGCGTCGCTGATGACATAGGCCATCGGATCCACCTCCAAACTTCAAAGCTAACGCTATTGTATCATAACTTTTCAAAATTGCAATGCTAAAATGTGTGTACCATGGGTATATTTTTTTCTGGCGGGAAAAATGATAACTGCGATGCGCAGCCGGAAGGGAGCGATCCGATGGACAAAACATCGAGGTTCCGCATGGAAGCGGCGGGGGATTTGACCCCTGCGCTGAACGGGGCTCCGTGCAGCGGGGCCCATCCGCACAGAACGAAAGAAAAGGGGCGTGGCACAAGGTATGAAGCCCGTCAAGAAAAAACGCAGGCTCTTCCCCTGGAAGAAGGGATGGCGAAGGGCCGGCATGAATGAGACCCGGTTCACCCAGCGGGCCCAGGCCGCCCTCCGGCTGGCCCAGGAGAAGGCGGCGGAGCTGGGCCACGGCTATGTGGGCAGCGAGCATCTGCTGCTGGGCCTGGCCGGGGAGGGCAGGGGCGTGGCCTCCAAGGTGCTCCTGGCCGCCGGCCTGGAGCCGGAGAAGCTGAAGGAGACCGTGGCCCAGCTGGTGGGGGTGGGCACGCCGGGGACGGCCCCCTCCCAGGGCCTGACCCCCCGGTGCAAGAAAATCATTGAGCTCTCCCTCACCGAGGCGGTGCGGTTGGGCCACCAGTATGTGGGCACCGAGCATCTGCTGCTGGGCATCCTCCGGGAGGGGGATGGGGTGGCGGTGCGGGTGCTGGATGCCGCCGGGGTGGAGCCCCGCCGCCTGCGGAGCGACCTGTCCGCCGCCATGGGAGGGGAGGCACCGCCGCCCCCTTCCTTCCGGGGCAGCGGCAAGCCCCGCACCGAGCGGGACTATCCCGGCGAGTCCAAGCTGCTGGAGCAGTTTGCCCGGGACCTGACCCGGATGGCGGCCGGCGGCCAGCTGGACCCGGTGGTGGGACGGGACAAGGAGATCCGGAGAGTGATCCAGATCCTGTCCCGGCGTCAGAAGAACAACCCCG
>DWXO01000037.1 GCA_019119165.1 Candidatus Flavonifractor intestinigallinarum
ATTTAGTTGAGATAGAACGATTTTTGCGCAACTGACAGAATCGTATTACGCGTTGCACGCGTCCGCGAGGAGCAAAGGGCTATGCCCGCATAGTGACAACCACCAGCTTCGCTGGTGGATGTGTTCATTACGTCCCTTTGGCAAGCAGCTTTTTGTAGGTGAAGTCGATGGCGAAGGCTCCCAGGGGGGCGGTGACCAGAATGGCAATGACCGCCACCGTCAGCACGATCTGCCCGCACCCCAGGCCCATGGCCAGAGGCACGCCGCCGATGGCGGCCTGGACGGTGGCCTTGGGCAGGTAGGCCAGCACCGTGAAGAGCCGTTCCTTTTTGTTGAGGCGGCTTCCCGCCATACAGAGCAGCACGCCCAGGGCCCGGAAGCACAGCACCCCCAGCACCGTGGCCACGGCGGCCAGACCGGCGGCGGCAGCGTACTTCAGGTCCACCTCGGCGCCCACCAGCACGAAGAGCATGATCTCGGCGGCCACCCACAGCTTGCCGAACTTGGCGGTGAGCCGCTGGGCGACCACCAGCCGCCAGCGCCGCAGGCCCAGACCGGCACCCAGCACCGCCAGCAGGCCGGAGAAGGGCACCCAGGCTTCCACCGCGTCCTCCAGGGCCACCAGCAGGAAGGCCAGGGAGAGCAGAATGACCACCTTCACCGAGTCCCGCATATGGAACCGGGCAAAGAATTTGGCCAGCACAAAGCCGATGAGCAGGCCGAAGGCCGCCCCCAGCACAATGGACACCGGCACCCCGGCCAGAGCGGCGGGGGAGAAGGAGCCTCCCTGGGCCATGCCGGTGAAGGAGGTAAAGAGGACGATAACGAACACGTCGTCCACCGAGGCCCCCGCCAGCACCATCTGGGGGATGCCCTTGGCGGTGCCGTAGCCCTCCTCCATCAGCTTGAGCATCCGGGGCACGATAACGGCGGGGGACACCGCCCCCACCACCGCCCCCATGATGGCGGCGTCCAGGGTGCTCACCCCCAGCAGCCGGGGAGCCAGCACCACCATGCCCAGCACCTCAAAGGCGGCGGGCAGGAAGCACATGAGGATGGCGGGCCGTCCCGCCCGGCGAAGATCCTCCACATCCAGGCTCAGCCCCGCCCGGGTGAGGATAATGACCAGGGCCAGCTGCCGCAGGTCGGCGGAGATCCCCAGCAGGGAGGGGGAGAGCAGATTGAGCACGCAAGGCCCCAGCAGAATACCCGCCAGCAGCATCCCCACCAGGGAGGGCAGCCGCAGCTTGGTGGCCAGGGTACCCAGCACCAGGCCCAGCAGCAGCACAAAGCCTAAACTTGTTAACATACACACATCATCCCTTCCAGAGGGCGTCAGCCTTCCTGCGCGACATTGTCGCGCAGGAAGGGACGTGCATCATTTCCGGTTGCCCCGGCGGGGCGAGGAAATGGCACATCGTTTCTTTTTTGTTGCGTTTTTACGCAACAAAAAAGCCAATGCCCCCTGCAAAACTTGCAGAAGTCATCAGCCAAACGGCGGTTCGGGCAAATGCCCCGGGCGGACCTCATCCCCGTATTTCGGTGGAAGTATACCACAGGCTGATCCCCTTGTCAACAAGGGAAAAAGGGAGTATGATGAGAAAAAACACAGCGGAGGTCCATATGATCTTTGATACCCATGCCCACTATTATGACGACGCATTTGACGCCGACCGGGACGCCCTGCTGGCACAGCTGCCGGACAAGGGGGTGGATCTGGTGGTGTGCCCCGGCTGCGACCTGGAGTCCTCCCGGCAGTCCATGGCCCTGGCGGAGCGGTACGACTACCTCTACTTTGCCGCCGGGTTTCATCCCGAGAACCTGGAGGGGGTGACCATGGACCGGCTGGATGAGATCCGCACCCTGTGCGCCCACAAGAAATGTGTGGCGGTGGGGGAGATCGGCCTGGACTACTACTGGGTCAAGACCCCGGAGGACCGGGCCAATTCCCGGGACTTCTTCGACGCCCAGCTCTCTCTGGCGGAGGAATTGAAGCTTCCCGCCATCGTCCACGACCGGGACGCCCATAAGGACTGCATGGACATTGTAAAGGCCCACCCCAACGTCCGGGGGGTGTTCCACTGCTGCGCCCTGGGGCCGGAGGACGCAAAGCGGGCGGTGGACTGGGGCTGGATGCTCTCCTTCACCGGCAACATCACCTTCAAGAACGCACGCCGGGCCCCTGAGGTGATCAGCTGGATGCCCCTGGACCGGCTCATGCTGGAGACGGACGCCCCCTATATGGCCCCCGAGCCCTACCGGGGCCGCCGGTGCGACTCCTCCCTCATCCCCCTGATGGCCCAGACGGTGGCCCAGCTCAAGGGTTTAACCACCGAGGAAGTTTTACGCATTACCCTGGAGAATGGAAAACGGTTCTTTGGCATGGAATAACCGCAGGAGCGGCCTTTATGGCCGCCCGCGAGAAGGAGTGGAAGAAATTATGATGACCATTTCTTATGAGTACGAAGGCGCCCTCTATGTGAACCTGACCAACCGCTGTGACTGCCGGTGCGTGTTCTGCCTGCGGCACAACGGCCACAAGGGCTCCATCTACGCCGACGACCTGTGGCTGGAGCATGAGCCCACCCGGCAGGAGGCCCTGGACAATCTGCTGGCCCGGGACTACTCCAAGTACCGGGAGCTGGTGTTCTGCGGCTTCGGCGAGCCTATGTACCGCACCGACGACATCCTGTGGCTGGTGGACCAGCTGAAGGCCAAGGTGCCCAATCTGCCTCCCATCCGCATCAACACCAACGGCCACGCCAACCTGATTCTGGGCCGGGACGTGACCCCCGATCTGGCCGGGCGCATCGACACCATCTCCATCTCCCTCAACGGCTCCACGCCGGAGGAGTATTGCGCCGTCACCCAGCCCAAGGACGGGGTCAAGGCCTGGGAGGCCATGCTGGACTTTGCCAAGAAGGCCACGGCTCATGTGCCCCATGTGGTCATGACCATTGTGGATAAGGACAAGACCCAGGAGGATATCGACCGCTGCCGGAAGATCACCGAGGAGCTGGGAGTCACCCTCCGTATCCGGGCCTACATCGAGGATTAAAAACAGCTGGGGCGCTGCAACGGCAGCGCCCCAGCTGTTTTGAGCTACTTCACAAAGGCGGCCACCGCCTGACGGAAGGCGGCCTGATCGCCGTCGCTGCCGTGGAGGCGGACCGTCACCGGATGGGACAGGTCCAGGGAGAACAGCCCCATAATGGACTTGCCGTCCACCACATAGCGGCCGGAGAGCACGTCCACCTCGCAGGGGGAGCGGGTGGCGGCGTTGACAAACTGGCGGACCTCCTGGATGGAGGCCAGGGAGACCTGGAATTCAGACATGGGGCACCTCCTGAACGAATATTATCCTTGCAATCAAAGCGGAATTCCGTATAATAGGGGATATCGAAACTCTGTCCTGTTTATTATACTGGCAAGTCAGATGTTTTTCAACAGGAAAACGCCTGTAAAGAGAGGAAAGCGTATGCGTACAGCGATCTATACCCTGGGCTGTAAGGTGAACCAGTACGAGACCCAGGCCATGGAGGCCGAGCTCACCCGCCGGGGCCACACCCTGGTGCCCTTTGACGGGGAGGCCGACGCCTATATCATCAACACCTGCACCGTCACGGCGGTGAGCGACAAAAAATCCCGCCAGATGATCCGGCAGGCCCGCAAGCGCGCCCCCCACGCCATCGTGGCGGTGTGCGGCTGCTACGCCCAGACCGACCCCGAGGCGGTGGAGGCGCTGGAGGTGGACCTGGTGATGGGCACCAACGACCGCATGGGCTTTCTGGACCGGCTGGAGGCCCTGAGCCCCGACGGGGGCCAGGTGGTGGACGTGGACGACGCCCTCCGCCGCCGCGCCTTCGAGCGGCTGCCCGCCGGCGGCCTGGAGGGCCGCACCCGGGCCATGCTCAAGGTGGAGGACGGCTGCGTCAACTTCTGCACCTACTGCATCATCCCCTACGCCCGGGGGCCCATCCGCTCCCTGCCCGCCGCTGAGGCCGCCGCCCAGGCCGCCAAGCTGGCAGACGAGGGCTACAAGGAGCTGGTGCTCACCGGCATTGAGATCTCCTCCTGGGGCCGGGATCTGGAGGGCAGGCCGGAGCTGATGGACCTCATTGAGGCGGTGTGCGCCGCCGCCCCGGACTGCCGGGTGCGGCTGGGCTCTCTGGAGCCCCGTACCATCACGGAGGACTTCTGCCGCCGGGGAGCGGCCATTCCCAACCTGTGCCCCCACTTCCATCTGTCCATGCAGTCGGGCTGCGACAGCGTGCTAAAGCGGATGAACCGGAAATATGATACCGCCCGGTATTACGAGAGTGTCCGATTACTGCGGGAATATTTTGACCGGCCGGGCATCACCACCGACCTTATCGTGGGCTTCCCCGGTGAGACCGAGGAGGAGTTTGTTCAGACCCTGGACTTTGTGAAGAAGTGCGCCTTTTCCGCCATGCACATCTTCCCCTACTCCCGCCGCACCGGCACCCCTGCCGCCGCCATGGCCGGCCAGTGCTCCAACGCGGTAAAGGAGGACCGGGCCCACCGGGCGGGTGAGGTGGCCCGTGGGCTGCACCAGACCTGGCTGGAGAGCTGGGTGGGGCAGACCCTGCCCGTCCTCTTTGAGGAGGAGAAGGATGGCCTGTGGCGGGGCCACGCCCCCAACTACACCGAGGTCTTTGCCCCCGGCCAGGGATTACACAATGGAATCAGAAACGTAAAAATAACAGGCCTTCATGGCGAAGGCCTGTTGGGTGAAGTGTGCCTGTAAGATGTGTGGGAAGCGGGGGCTGTTTCAGAGCAACACCGCCCCCTCATCCGGCCCTGCGGGCCACCTTCCCCCCACTGGGGGGAAGGTGAAAGACCCACCGCCGCCGCTTATCGCTGGAACTTTGCCTTGAGCTTCTCCACCCAGGGCTCCAGCCGCTCCCGGGGGAGAAGGTAGTTGATCAGTAAAGACATGGCCACGCCCATGCCGGTGTCAAACATCCGGTCCAGGGCGTAGGACACATAGGTGTCCACCGGGGTGTTGAACAGGACGATGCACAGCACCACGCCGCCGGGCTGCACCGCCCCCACCCAGAAGGTCTGGGCCAGCAGGATCAGGATGATGACCCCCACGAAGAGCAGGGGCACCAGCAGCAGCCGGTTTTCCCCGTCGGGGTAGAAGATCAGATAGATGCGGAACAGTCCCATGCCCAGCAGGCCGCCGATGATGGTGCCGAAGAGCCGGTTGCCGCCGTGGAGCTTGGAGTGGTCCATGTTGGCTCCCATACCGAAGATGGCGCCGATGCAGGCGAAGGTGGGGTTGCGCTCGCTGAGAAAGAAGTAGTAGAGCAGGGCGCACAGAGCGGCGGAGAGGGCGGTTTTCAGGTTGCGCAGGCCGATGTGCAGGTGCAGATGGTGGGTTGTGGTGGCGGAGCCGGAGGCGGGCACGTCTTTCATGGTGAGGTCACACTCCTGATGTTTGATTTTGAGATCAGTCGAGGTTTTAGAAAAACGGGAGGTACGCGATGAGCAGAGCAGACGAGCTGTTTATTGAAAATTGCAAGGATATTCTGGCCCACGGGGTATGGGACACCGACCAGCAGGTGCGCCCCCGGTGGGAGGACGGTACCCCCGCCCACACGGTGAAGAAATTCTGTATCGTCAACCGCTACGACCTGCGGGAGGAGTTTCCCGTCCAGACCATCCGGAAGATGGCCTTCAAGAGCGCGGTGGACGAGCTGTTGTGGATCTGGCAGAAGAAATCCAACAACATCCACGACCTCTCCAGCCACATCTGGGACGCCTGGGCCGACGAGAGCGGCTCCATCGGCAAGGCCTACGGCTATCAGCTGGGGGTGAAACACCAGTATGCCGAGGGGATGTTCGACCAGGTGGACCGGGTGCTCTACGATCTCAAGCACAACCCGGCCTCCCGGCGAATCATGACCAACCTCTATAACCACCACGATCTCCATGAGATGGCCCTCTACCCCTGCGCCTACTCCATGACCTTCAACGTCAGCGGACACACCCTCAACGCCATCCTCAACCAGCGCAGCCAGGATATGCTCACCGCCAACGGCTGGAACGTGATGCAGTACGCCGCCCTGGTCCACATGATGGCCCGGGTGTCCGGCCTGGAGGCGGGGGAGCTGGTCCACGTCATTGCCGACGCCCACATCTATGACCGCCATGTGCCGGTGGTGGAGGAGATCATTGCCCGCATCCCCTATGAGGCCCCCAAGCTGTGGATGGACCCCTCCGTCACCGACTTCTACGCCTTCACCAAGGACAGCTTCAAGCTGGAGGGCTACCAGTTCCACACCCTGGACCAGCCCATCCCGGTGGCGGTGTAAGGAGGGCTTGCTATGAATCTCATTGCAGCGGTGGACCAAAACTGGGCCATCGGCAAGGACGGGGATCAGCTGTGCTACATTCCCGCCGATTTGAAGCGGTTCCAGGCCCTTACCACCGGCCATGCCGTGATCCTGGGCCGCAAGACCCTGGCCACCTTTCCCGGCGGCAGGCCGTTGAAGAACCGGCGCAACCTGATCTTGTCCCGCAATACCGCCTTTGCCCCGGAGGGTGCGGAGGTGTTCTCTGATGTGGGCAGCCTGCTGAAGGCGGCCCCGGCGGATGCCTTCGTCATCGGCGGGGAGAGCGTGTACCGGGCCCTGCTGCCCCACTGTGACAAGGCCTACATCACCAAGATCGACAGGGCCTGGCCCGCCGACGCCTATTTCCCCGACCTGGACGCCGACCCGGCGTGGCAGGTGATGGAGGAGGGAGACTGGCAGGAGCATGAGGGCCTGGCCTTCCGCTATGTGACCTATGAGAGGGTGAAGTAATGTACCGGGAGGAAATCCAAGCCTATGTCCCCCAAAACCAGCAGGAGGCGGGAGACAAAGAGATGATGCTGGAATATCTGCGCCTGTTCCCGGACGACATCCTGACCCGGCAGAACAGGGTCGCCCACTTCACCGCCTCCGGCTTTGTGGTCAATTCCGACGCCAGTCGTGTGCTCATGGCCCACCATAATCTTTACAAAGTGTGGGCCTGGACCGGCGGCCACGCCGACGGGGAGGGGAACCTGCTGTCGGTGGCCCTGCGGGAGGCCCGGGAGGAGACGGGGGTGGAGCACATCCGGCCCCTCAGTACCGCTTTGGCCTCCCTGGAGATCCTGCCGGTGTGGGGCCATGTGAAGCGGGGGAAATGGGTGCCCTCCCACCAGCACCTGAATCTGACCTATCTGCTTACCGCGGACGAAAGCGACCCCCTCCATTATCGGGAGGGGGAGAACACAGGGGTGGCCTGGCTGCCGGCGGACAAGCTGCTGGAGCTTACCAATGAATGGCAGATGGACGAGGTATACACCAAGCTGCTGGAACGGGCCCGGAAACTGGTGGGCAAAAGGCCATAAAAGGCCTGCCGCACAAGGGCTGGAGCCATGGGCGGCAGACGATTACCGTATGGTAATGGTATCATGCCCGCCTGCCCGGCGCAAGTGCCGACTTGCCCAAAAACCAATCAATTTTTTTGACACCCTGACAAAAAATATGGGGCTGTAAATTCTTTTGACATAGCATATACAGACAGGTATGCAATGTAAAATAACGGTAAGTATGTGGAGGAACGTTGCCCCACAGGGTTTTCCACATTATCCACATGGTTTTCCACACTTGTCCACATCGGTGGAAAACAGCCGTTATTCATATTCCGGTAGACATAAAAGCAGTCAAGGAAAAAATCCACGGCAGAATTGCCAAAGTTTCCACATGGGGGAGACGGGAAGGAACGACCATGACCGACACCATCGCAGCTATCGTCACACCGGCCATGCCAAGCGCCATCGGCATCCTGCGCCTTAGCGGGCCGGAGTCCATCGCCGCCCTCTCCGCGATATTCCGGCCCCTGGGAGGAAAGCCCCTGGAGGAGCAGGAGGACCGGCATCTGGTGCTGGGGGAGCTGTTGGGGCCGGGGGGAGAGGTCATTGACCAGGCCCTGGCCACCATCTCCCACGGTCCCCACAGCTACACCGGGGAGGACACGGCGGAGGTGCAGTGCCATGGCTCTCCGGCGGTGCTCTCCCTGGGGCTGGAGGCCCTCTTTGCCCAGGGGGTGCGGCAGGCGGGACCGGGGGAATTTACCCGCCGGGCCTTTCTCAACGGGCGGCTGGATCTGACCCAGGCGGAGGCGGTGGCCGACCTTATCGACGCTGAGACCCCCGCCGCCGTGCGGCAGGCCGCCGGTCAGCTGGCGGGGGCGTTGGGGCGCCGGGTGGGGGCCATCTACAGCGGCCTCACTGACCTGCTGGCCCACTTCCACGCGGTGCTGGATTACCCCGATGAGGACATCGACCCCTTCCGTGCGGACACCATCCGGGAGGGGCTTACCGGGGCCAGAGCCGCCCTGGAGGAGCTGCTGGCCACCTACCAGCGGGGAAAGTACATCGCTGGGGGGGTGCCCTGCGTACTGGTGGGACGGCCCAACGCGGGCAAGTCCTCCCTGCTCAACGCCCTGGTGGGCTATGACCGGGCCATTGTCACCGACATTCCCGGCACCACACGGGATACGGTGGAGGCCAAGTGTGTACTGGGGGGCGTGACCCTGCGGCTCATCGACACCGCCGGTATCCGGGAGACCGATGACACGGTGGAGCGGATGGGTGTGGAACGCAGCCGTGCCGCCCTGGAGGAGGCCGCCCTGGCCCTGGTGCTGTGGGATGGCTCCAGGCCGCTGGGGGAGGAGGACTGGGACCTGCTGGCCGATGCCAGAACCCACGCGCCGGTGATCCTGGTGCGTACCAAGGCGGACCTGCCCTCCAAGCCCATGCCGGTGCTGGGGGTGGAGGAGATGCCCCCGGTGGTGTCGGTGTCCGCCAAGACCGGCCAGGGGCTGGACAAGCTGGGAGAGCTGGTGGAAGGGCTCTTCCCCACGGTTGGCATTGGAGGGGCAGGAGAACTGCTCACCAACACCCGGCAGGCCGAGGCCGCCCGGCGGGCTTTGGACAGCGTGGCCCGGGCGGAGGACAGCCTGGAGGCGGGGGTTACCCCCGACGCCCTCCTTACCGACGTGGAGGAGGCCCTGTCCGCTCTGGGGGAGCTCACCGGGGCCAATATCCGGGAGGACGTCACCGCCCGTATCTTTGAGCGGTTCTGTGTTGGAAAATAGGGGCGGCCCTCCATGCGGATAACGATGGAGAAGAGAGAAGCCCCCTAACCGGTTTGGGAACTGACCAACAACAAAGGCGCCTACGAATTTCTCGTAGGCGCCTTTGTTGTTGATGCGTGAAAGAGGCGTTGCTGTTGTCCCGATACCGGGCGGTCTGCCTCTTTTTTTAATTGGGATTACTGCTCCGTGAAGCTGTTGAAATCGTCCTGGCGAAGGGTGAACCGGCCCACCAGGTCCTTCAGCAGGCTGGACTGACCGGACAGCTCCTCGCTGGCGGCGGCGGATTCCTCGGCCGTGGCGGAGTTGGTCTGAACCACGCTGGAAATCTGGCCGGTTCCCTCGGAAACCTGCTGGATGGAGTCGGTCTCGGCCACGATGTTCTCGGTGACCTGGTTCATCAGCTGGACGGCCTCCTTGGCGTAGACCATGGTCTGGTCCAGCGCATTGCTCACCTCGTCGGTGAGAACGCTACCCCGCTCCACATTTTGCATGGAGTGCTCGATCATTTCCTTGGTCTGCTTCGCCGCCTGATCGGATTTGGAGGCCAGGCTGCGCACCTCGTCGGCCACAACGGCAAAGCCCTTTCCGGCGCTGCCCGCCCGGGCGGCCTCCACCGCTGCGTTCAGAGCCAGGATATTGGTCTGGAAGGCGATGTTTTCGATGGCTTCGATGATCTGGCCGATCTCCTGGTGGCCCTTGAAGATATCCGCCATGGCCTGCTTCAGCTCGCCCATCTTCTCGTTGCTGGCCATTACCTGGGCGCCGGCCCGATTGGACTTTTCCTGAGACTGCTTGGCGGCTTCCGCGTTCTCGCTGGCGGAGTGGCTGATATCGCTGATGGTGGCGGACAGCTCCTCCACCGCGCTGGCCTGCTCGGTAGCGCCCTGGGCCAGAGCCTGGGCGCCGGAGGAGACCTGCTCGGCGCCGGAGGAGACCTGCTCGGCGGCGGTGTGGATCTGGGACATGGTGTCGCTCAGACCGCGCTCCAAGGCGCGGAGGGTCTCCAGCACGGCCTGCATATCACCCACATACAGGTCAGGCTGTCTGGAACGGGCGTTCAGGTTTCCGTGAGACATTTCGTTCAGCAGGTACCCGATGTCCTCGACGATGCCCCGGAGAACATATGTGATCTGTTCGGTGGCGTCGGTCAGCAGGCCGATTTCGTCTTTGCGGTGGAAGTCAGGCACAGGAGAGCTGAGATCGCCTTCCTGCAGCAGCTGAATCCGCTGCACGCACGCCCGGATGGGCTTGCCCAGGCCATTGGCAATGCGGATGGAAATCAAGACGGACGAAATGATCACCAAAATCACCAGAATGGCGATGATCACAATGTTGCGGTAGGTGCTGGCCATAAAGTCGGAGATATAGGCGGTGACGCCCAGGCTCCAGCCGTCCGTACCGGCAACAGGGGCATAGGCCAGATACTTGGTAACACCGCCATAAGAGTACTCTCCGAAACCGGACTCCCCGGCTACCATTTTGGTCTCCAGTGCGGCAAGCTCGCCCAAAGAGGAATCGGTCTTGGCATCCTCCACGCTGTTTTCCTGATCGCGGACCTTCTCGATATCTTTGTGAGCAATGGTATTGCCGTTCTTATCCAGCATATAGGCGGTTCCGTTCTCGCTGACCTTGATGGAGGTCACGATGTCGTTCAGGAAGGTCTCATTGGGCACAAAATAGACGACACCTACGATCTGTCCGCCCTGAATGCCGTCCTGCCAAAGAGGAGCGGCCACCATGATGGACAGCTCGCCCGTCACCTTGCTGACGGTGGGGGTGGAGATCCAAACGTTGCCCTCCATGGCCTTCTGAAAATACTCACGGTCGGAGTAGTTGTTGCCGTCAAAGGCACTGTCTCCCGTTGCAGAAAGCAAATTGCCCCGCTCCATATCATAATTGGTGGCCCAGGAGTTAACCAGAGCCTGTTTTTCTGAAACAGGGGTCTCAGGGTCACTCAGCGTGGGGACCATACCGAGCGCCTGCACCGCATTTGTGTAGGACTGGAGCTGATAGGACACGTGCTCGGCAGTCTGTTCGGCAACGACACTCATTGTCTGCTTTAAAACAGACTGGCTGCTGAAGTAGCTCATGACAATGCCTACGCCTCCACACACGATGGCTGCGGCACCTGCCAAGGCCAAAAAGCTGACCAAAAGCTTTTGACGGATGCTCTTCATAACTACAAATCTCCCTCCAAAATTGCCAGAAGCATTAATATAGCAACCTATAACTATTATCGACCAAGTTCGAGCAAAATTTAAGTTCAAAATAGAAATGAAATCAGATATTTTTTTCGATTTATTTTTTGCGCTTTGTAATCCCTTGTCTCCACATTGACACCGGCCCTGTAACCCTCTGTACCGCCGGGCATGGTAGGATGGAGGCAGAAAAGGAGGTTATTGCTATGAGGCGCAGAGTATTGCCTGCCCTGCTGCTGACCCTGCTCCTGTGCGGCTGCGCGGCACGGACGCCTGCTGACACGCAGACTTCGCCCCCGCCCGAGGAGAGCGCTCCGGCGGCGGAATACGACTTCGCCGTGCTGCCGGTGCGGAAGGATAGCATCCGCACCCTCTACAGCCAGGAGGGCTATGAGGTGCGGAAGATCACCCCCTATGAGGGGGACTATCTGGTGGAGTACGGCGATGAAAACGACCCCGACTTTTCCCTGCTGGCCTGGGTGTTTGGTCAGACCGGCCGCCGGGTGCAGCTGGCCGGCATGAGCCAGTTTACCGCCTATGAGATCACAGGTCCCGGTGAGGTCCATTACACTACCACCGGACAGGATGCGGGCACCCCCTGGAACGGCCTGCCCCAGGAGGCCACGGTGCGGGTGCTGGGAGATGAAACCGGCAAGCTGGTCCCGGAGTGGACCGATGTTGAGACCTCCTATGAGACGGTCTGGCTGGACCCGGCCCAGCCCCTTTTTATCGGTGCCACGGAGGAGGGGCCGGTCTACGCCCAGCGGTATGAGCAGCTCTACGACGCCCGCATCGATGCCGATGGACTGTCCTTCTCCTTCATCCCAAACGGGGACAGTATGGAGAAATTTCGGTCCTTCTTCCCGGCGGCCACCAGCATCCCCGGCTTTTCCACCGCTTTTGATCCGGACAGCAGAATGTTTACCATCCGCCTGTACAACACCTGCCTGGAGAGCGGAGGCACGGGAGCTGATGTAGATGAGTGGTTGGGAGACTACCCGGAGGACCTGTACCCCTACGCCTTCCCGGCGGGTTCCCTGGGCCGGGACAGCCACTTTTTAAAGGATGTCACCGTTGCCCAGGACGGGGAGGACGTGGTGGTGTCCGCCGTCCTCACCGATCGGGCCTGGCGCTTCACGGTGGAGACCTCCAACCTGGGCCGGGACAACTGGGAGATGGATGGGGAGGCGTGAATTGTAAACATTTCTTGAACCCCCTTGCAATTTTTTATACGAAGGATTATGATAGCGTTAGCACTCTGGATAATTGAGTGCTAACGCTATGTTTTTAAAAACACTTTCATATACAGGAGGCATTCATGGTGGAAAAGAAAGAATTTCAGGCGGAATCCAAGCGGCTGCTGGACCTGATGATCAACTCCATCTACACCCACAAGGAGATCTTCCTGCGGGAGATCATCTCCAACGCCAGCGACGCCATGGACAAGCTGGCCTACAAGGCCCTCACCGACGACAAGGTGGGCCTGGACCGGTCGGAGCTGAAGATCACCATCACTCCCGACCAGATCGCCCGTACCCTCACCATCAGCGACAACGGCATCGGCATGACGAAAGAAGAGCTGGAGAGCAACCTGGGCACCATCGCCCGCAGCGGCTCCCTCCAGTTCAAGGAGGAGATGGCCAAGCAGGAGAAGGCCGAGGGGGACACCACCGACATCATCGGCCAGTTCGGCGTGGGCTTCTACTCCGCCTTCATGGTGGCCGACCACGTCACCGTCACCAGTAAGGCCTACGGCGCCGACCAGGCCTGGCAGTGGGCCTCCGACGGGGCCGACGGCTACACCATCGAGCCCTGCGAGAAGGAGAAGGTGGGCACCGACATCGTGCTCCACATCAAGGCCAACACCGACGACGACCACTACGACGAGTATCTGGAGCAGTACCGCATCGCCGATCTGGTGAAGAAGTACTCTGACTATATCCACTACCCCATCGTCATGCTCATGCACAAGTCCCGCCAGAAGCCCCGCCCGGAGGACGCCGGCGACGACTACAAGCCCGAGTGGGAGGACTATGACGAGTGGGAGACCCTCAACTCCATGGTGCCCCTGTGGCAGCGGCCCAAGAGCGAGGTCAAGACCGAGGAATACAACCAGTTCTACAAGGAGAAGTACGGCGACTGGGAGGACCCCCTGAGCGTGATCCACGTCTCCGCCGAGGGCACCGTGGAGTACAAGGCCATGCTCTACATCCCCTCCCACGCCCCCTACGACTTCTACACCCGGGAATATGAGAAGGGCCTGCAGCTCTACTCCTCCGGCGTGCTCATCATGGACAAGTGCGCCGACCTGCTGCCGGAGCACTTCCGCTTCGTCAAGGGCGTGGTGGACTCCCAGGACTTCTCCCTGAACATCAGCCGTGAGATGCTCCAGCACACCCGTCAGCTGAAGGTCATCGCCAACAACCTGGAGAAGAAGATCAAGGCCGAGCTGCTCCGCCTCCAGAAGGAGGACCGGGAGAAGTACGAGACCTTCTGGAAGGCCTTCGGTCCCCAGATCAAGATGGGGGTGGTGGCCGACTACGGCGTCCACAAGGACCTGCTCAGCGATCTGCTGCTGTTCTGGTCCTCCAAGGAGGGCAAGCTGACCACCCTGACCGAGTACAAGGAGCGGATGCCGGAGGACCAGCAGTATGTGTACTACGCCTGCGGCGAGGACGCCGCCAAGCTGGACAAGCTGCCCCAGGCCGAGCGCATCCGGGACAAGGGCTACGAGATCCTCTACCTCACCGCCGAGGCCGACCAGTTTGTGGTCAACGTGCTGGGCGCGGTGGACGGCAAGGCCTTCAAGTCGGTGGACGACGACGACGCCCTGCCTGAGACCGACGAGGAGAAGGCCGCCCTGGAGCAGAAGGCGGAGGAGAACAAGCCGGTGCTGGACTTTTTGAAGGAGACCCTGGGGGACGACATCCACGAAGCCCGTCTGTCCAAGATCCTGAAGAGCGGCGCCGTATGTCTTACCACCGACGGCCCCATCACCCTGGAGATGGAGAAATACTTCCAGCGCATGGACCCGGACAACGCCGACAACATGAAGGCCCAGCGGGTGCTGGAGCTCAACCCCGACTCGGCCGCCTTCGCCGCCCTGAAACGAGCGGTGGACGAGGACAAGGACCTGGCCGCCAAGTACGCCCAGCTGCTGTACGCCCAGGCCCAGCTCATCGCCGGGCTGCCCCTGGCCGATCCCGCCGGATACACCGAGCTGGTGTGTTCCCTGATGAAGTAAAGAATAAATAACAGAAGGCCCCGCTGCCGTTGGCAGCGGGGCCTCAGCCTGTCGATAAACCCTCTGGGCGGAGGATTCGGAGGGAAAGATAGTGTGAAAGAAAACCGTCAGGGTTGTCTTTCGTGTGCAATCAACTGACTTTTGAGCACTTTTTTGAAGTGCTCAAAAGTCC
>DWXO01000038.1 GCA_019119165.1 Candidatus Flavonifractor intestinigallinarum
AGTGCCTGCTGTTGAGCCGGTAGCCACAGAGAAATAAATATTGCCAATCTGGGTTGTTTGGTTATTTTATCTGAGCTCAAATTGGCGATTTCTGTTGCACCCAAAAGGGTTTTTTCTACTGAGCGCTAACAATATTTTTTGCTGTGAGCGGAATAATTCTGAAAACAACGGCGGAAAACGGGGGAACAACTGCCGGAATTTAGTTCAAGTCCTCACCAATGGGGGGATGCCTGAAAAGATATCTTTTTTTGCGCAGTCAAAATTGGATGCGAAAAAACCCCGAAACCGTTGTGGCTTCGGGGTTTTCCGGTGCGATATCTTTTTTGGTCGCACAATGTGGTTGCGGGGGGAGGATTTGAACCTCCGACCTCCGGGTTATGAGCCCGACGAGCTACCAAACTGCTCTACCCCGCGATATGGTGCCGGAGACCGGGGTCGAACCGGCACGGGATTACTCCCACGGGATTTTAAGTCCCGGGCGTCTGCCAATTCCGCCACTCCGGCGTGGAGGGCTCCAGTCTCACGTTTTCTGAGTGCCTAAATAGAATACCACAGAGGCATCGGTATGTCAAGCCCTGATTTTAAAAAAGCAGAAAAGAAAAAACGAGGCCATTCGACAAAAAGAGACCGGAGGAAAAGAAGAGGTCCGCATCCCGAGGGATGCGGACCTGTGTTAGGACGTCATTTATGGATATCGCTAGCCCTATTTTTATCATTATTGGTGCGTTTGACACGCTTGCACCAATTTTCTCTAATAGTAATACGTATAATTAGATTTGCACCAATATTCCCAATAAGATATCAAGGTACGCTTTATATAGAGAGTCTGGAGGGTAACAAAAGCAAAATGAAAAGACAAAAGGCTCCTCTTTTTTGGCTTCAAGCCTCTTTTGGCCTCTTCAATTTACTTTCAACTCATCTCTCTAATACTAACTCACTATTTCATAGGCTATTTGCATTTTTGTTTGCGCAACGAAAGATGCGATAGCGGTTTCTATTGTATCAGAGGAACATCCGGTTTTAATATGGATATACAAGTCCTCCTTAGCACGGCTACACGCAACATAATACATTCTCGTAAACTCATCTGATGGAGTCTCATCAATTAGTTGAGGACGGCTGAATAGGGCAGAAAGTTTGATTTTATCAAACTTATTCGGGGTCACGCTTACGATAACCTTGTCCCATTCTAGCCCTTTAGCCTGATGGACCGTCATATATTTGCTGTCTTCCGAAAATACCTCGGTAAATAACTTATGCGAAGTTCCCCAATGTAGGCCATTAATTAAGTCCCTACGTGAATCGTCGTATTCGTCGAATAAAGGAATTTCAAAATCATCATCAAATACAGCTTTCCTTAAATCGATATACTCTTGTTCTTTGATTTTTGAGTTAAATGCCTCAATTATCGAAACCGTACAGGTGTCATCACCTATGGTAGAGAATATATCTTTGGATATTTTTCCAATTTGATATATAACTTTGGGAGTAATCTTTTGAGGGTCTATACTTCCATACAACTGCAGCGAGCGCAGTATATCTATAAATGAACCATTAAGGTAGCCTTCCCAAAGCATGAAGATAAATCGAAATGCTCGAACCCAAGTCACATTGTTGTGCTCTACGATTTCGTCCCTTAGTTGAATTGGAGATGGTCTATAGGAACTATAGATGCTTTTAAGTAGCTCGCTTTGCTCATCGTCTATATCGCGTATATAATCAAATGCTGCCGCCCATGCGCGGGTGAGCACCACGCCCCCGTCCTGAATAACAGCCTGGATAATGCCCTGGACATTTTGGGAAGAGCCAATCAAAAAATGGATCTTTTTTGCTTCTGCTTTAGCTTTTTCATCTTCAGAATTGTACGCTCGTTTGCTGACTTGTTTTACTTTGTTATCGGATTGTCTTAAAAAATTACAGAGATTAACTATATTTGCGGTAGAGCGTCGATTCCTGTTGATAACATATTCCTCTATAGGGCGCTGCCCTTCAATGGAGAAAGTGC
This sequence comes from Candidatus Flavonifractor intestinigallinarum, assembly GCA_019119165.1. Classification (GTDB taxonomy): domain Bacteria; phylum Bacillota; class Clostridia; order Oscillospirales; family Oscillospiraceae; genus Flavonifractor; species Flavonifractor intestinigallinarum. The sequence goes on from DWXO01000038.1 coordinate 2,006, forward strand.
CAAAATCTGTCGGACGAGCCCCTTGAAAGCTATAGATTGACTGCGCAATGTCACCAATTACACCAACAATAGTTGAACGTTGTCCAATTAACTTTATCAGTAATGTTTGGATTGGATTTGTATCTTGGAATTCGTCAACAAAAATAAATGGGAACTTTACTCTTATCGCATATAGGGCAGTGGGGTTTGTTTCTAAAATCCTGTAGCCAAAATAGAGAACTTCGTCATGAGTTAACTTTCTCACCACAGACCATACATATTGCTTAAGCGGGATGATATGGCACTCAGCGATTTTGGAAGGAGCTTTTAGTTTTACTTGCCGGGTTTCTCCTTTGATTACAGAGTCTGCAAAACTATTGTTATCGGTTTGAATTTCCCCCATTGCCTTTTTGCTATAATCAAAAACGTCGCTCGAAAATTCCGAAGGATTTAATTTCTTAACGTATTCGTATATTTCGTTTTTATCGATACCATGAAGAATGCCTAATCCTTCAATTTGAGAAGTAATTTTGCCTTTCGCTCGTACGGAAATTCCAAAGTCAGATTCCATAAGCGATATCAAATCTTGTTGGAAAGGCTGAATAATGTGCTCTATGATAAAGCCATGAATTGTACAGACGTCTACACAGTCTGTAAATTTATCAAGGCGCTTTTTGATTTCGTCAACTGCAGCGTTTGTATATGTGACGCATAAGACTTTTCTGGATCGGCTCTCTACGATAGCTGAGTTCTGAGTGACAATATTTTTAACATTTTCAACTAGGAAGTGCGTTTTTCCAGCCCCCGGCCCTGCATAGATTTTAAAATGGCTTTTCAGCTTTTCTGGGGTAAATATGTCTTCGGAGGTTATTTCAATAGCCATTGTAATCCCTCCTCAATGTATTTTGGAACAACAATTTTTGATGATCCGTCTTTATTAATCAATTCTTTGTTGGTTAACACATCTAGTGCGAAATCTCCTTTTTTATTCTTAACATAGTCGGCATAACTTCTTAGCTTGCCGTCCTCATCAAAATCAATCCACTTAAAATCGTTGTCAGTAATACAGAGGACTTTTTTCTTAACAGCGTTACCATTAAACAATTCTACAAAATAGCCGAAGTGTTTGCCGCCAATTTCGACAATTGAGATGTGTTCATCTTCATATGGGCACCCGCATAATTCCATAAAAAGCGGCATTAATAACTTTTCAGCAATGCCTTCTACTAGGATGATTTTATCTGCAAATAACATATCTGAGCGAGTGACATCCAAAAACTTCGTGAGATGCGCTTTCGCTTCAGCTTTAACAGTAGTCTGATCATCTTTATCCTTAAACTGTTCAAAAAGGCTTTGCTGCTGACAATCAGCATTTTCTCCATCGCGATCATACGCTAACATAAACATGTTATCGATTCCTGCAACGGCAGATATATTGCTTGAATGTGTAGTGACAAATATTTGCTGGTTCAGCTCATCAGTTTCATCAAGTTTCTTTAGGTATTTAAACAATTTATATTGCATTGCTGGATGCAAATGAGCCTCTGGTTCTTCCAGACACAGTATCCTGAAGTCCTTGCCTTTCTGTATTTCGGACAGTTTGATTAGCATATAAATATTTATGAGATTATTATACCCAAGACCATTATTTTGCAGTGGCAATGTGTATCCTGTTTTTGTATCTTGGACTTCGGTGATGTATGCATCGGCTGGAGAAATGTTTGCTTTTACGGTCGAAGAAATTGAAACATTCCCTTTTTCTAGTCCAATTGAATTTTTCTCATTCTCAAATAGCGTGGTAAGTCTAGTAATTGGCGGGGATAGAATTTTCCCTAAATCCTCTGATGCTTTATGCCTGAATTTATCAAATTCCGCAGCGTTCTCCGCAGCCTTTGCAAAAACCTCTATCTCGTGTCTTATCTCCTTACGTACTTCTTCGCTAGTTCTCTCAGCTCCTATAAAGCGAATATCGAAAACGTCAGTTGCGGCTTTCTGCTCTACCTTTGTATCACTAACCCCATTGGTATAGCTCCAAGAATAATGACTAGTGACAAAACGTTTCAATACGGTCAAATAGCTATTAAGATCTTCCGCTTCTGCCGCTACTGCTTTCTTATAATCACCTAAAAACCTAACATCCAGTGCGTAGGTAGCTCGGATCTGAGCTTCAAGGTTATACTCAGCGACATCACCGTTCACCTGTCGATTTTCTTCAAATCCCTTAATCCCTAAAAATGGTAGTAACTTTATAATGCTTTCATCACTTGTGTCATCCTCAGAGATTCTATGCTGAATGCTATATTCGATAACAATGCTTGGCGCTACTTCCGTGTACAGCTCTTGATATTTCTGTAAGTTATTTTTGTTAAAGTCATCAACTGAGACGTCGGAAGGAGATCTCAATAGATTTATCGCATAAAGAAGGCCGGTCTTTCCAGAATTATTTGCGCCTATGATAACATTCAGGCCTTGATGAAAATCCATAGTAAAATCGCTAAAATTGCAATAATTCTGAATGTGAATTTTATTTATATACACATCTGCTCCCTCCACATTACCTGATTTTGTCCTATTGAAATTGTAACACTATTTCCGGTCTCCCCCAATTAAACCGCATTGATGCATGAATACATCACTTCTCTCAATGCATTGTTGGGGTTGCTATTTTCGCCTGAGCGGTAGACTTTTTAGCCCGTAAAGGTTCGAATAATCCCAGTCTGTTGGGAAAGCTCTTTGCTGTCTTTCCCGACAGGCTGCACTATGGTCGCCTCCCGATTCCCGCTTTACCCCACATCGAATCCGCCGCTTAAAATAAACTGTCTGAGAATGGTGTCGATCTTGGCTGGGATGCGGAATGTCTTGATCGGCTTACCCTCAGTGCGCCCAAAGTAGCCCCGCGCAATGTCGCGATCCACGGTATTCTTTAGCTTATCAAAAAGGCCAAATTCGTTGATATTTCCTGTTGTAACGTGGCGGTTCATGAAATCCCGCAGTTGCTTTTCGTCCACACCTATGACCAGCGCGAAGCGATGAATCCGGTCGTTGCGCGCTTCCGCCTGATATTCGGTGATATAGTCCGAAAGTGTTTTATTATCTTCCATGGGTTTATTGCCTCGCTGGACATCAAGCAAAAACATGTGCGCATATTTTTGTTCTTCTTGGGACAAAACCGCAAAGGATTTGTGCAGCTCATTCAGGACATCGGCAGTTTCCATGCCATCCTGCAGTGCCTTAAGGAATTTCTTGAAACGGGAGTTCATGTACGCCTTGTCGATTGCGCCGGTATTGATTTCAGTGAGGTAGGGATCGATCTCATACGGCACGTCTTCCATTCCACCGCTTCCACCGTCACGAAACAGTTCTTTGTAGCGCATGGCCAGCACAAGGTAGGCGGTCTCATCGAAGTGCATCTTGACGCTATGCTTGCCCGACTCTGTCTTGAATTCGTACTCCGGCTGCCCCCAGGTGAATCCCTGTACCTGAGCCGCCTCCAGATAATCGCTCACTTAAAATTAGTGACTTAGTCATCGTGACCTTAAAGTTTTTCAAGAACTTTTTGGGAATCGGAGGATCCTGATTTGATGTCAGACCCTACCTCGGCGTTAAAGAGTTTCAAAAGCTTTATCTCCATTTTGCTTGCACTTCAGCATCAACAGTATCGCCTTGATTTGTCTCAATGGTCTCATCATTTTTGATGACATTGCTTAACATCATTTTTATTTCATATACTTTTGAAAAGTTCAAGTAATAAACATTAAAATAACACGGTGTTTCTTCACTTCCTTTGTGCTTTCTTGATCTATACTAATAACTTCGCTAAACGTGGGCACTTAACATAAGATAGTTCTTTAGGCTCGATTTTTTTCAAACCTCCACCATACACTCGGCCTTCGCTTTCAAGATCATTAGCAGTAATGTTATTCAAAGCGTTCCAAACCTCATATAGTATGTCGGGGGTCCGAGCAATTGTTTCTTGGAGAGTAGCTTTAGGATATAACATCAAATAAGAATTGGTGGCAATTGCGCTTGTGTGGTTCAAAATGAAACGAAAAGGCGTAGCGTGTTCGTCATTTCTTCTGCCCATATAAGAACATAAGAATGGCGTCGCCGATCTATTTTCTTGGTAATACCAAACCTTACGATTTTTACACAGATACTTCTGTGCAGTAGTATCAATGCCGCTACTCAAGTAATTCCAGATGGACGGATGATTCTTTTTCACTTCCTCTTCTGGGAGCGTACAGTTAAGCAAGAAATACTGCGTGTCTAAGCAGGGATTTCCGTATTTATCACTAAACACTTCATTGCATTTTAAATAACGAGGGCTTGGTAGAATTGGCGTAAAGAAATTCATGTCGAGATTTAGTTCTTCAATTTTTTCTTTAGACAAAATAAAGAAATCGTTGTCTCCAGTTGCCAATCCACGTTTAATCGTGAAAAAATCACCCAAAGTCGGAGCATGAGCGCTCAGAAGATTCCCATAATTGGTTGGAAAACGAGTCCATTTTCTACTTTTTACCAAAGTGTTCCTATCCACGTTTCGGCTGACTTCTGGTTTTTCAAGTGTTCCGCCATAAGAAAATTCGACATCATAATTGTTTTCCATGATCTCGTTTTTAAACCAAACCACACAGGAAGATACCAAAGCATCATCAAATTTACAGTTCTCAGGATTATATCTATGCACTCTAGTAGAGTTCATTCTAAATCCTATCAGACTTTATGCTTTAAGACACAGGTCAGCCCTGTGGCATTTTTCATGCTCAAAGCCAAATCCCAAAACCGTGTCCTATGCCCCAAGGCAATAAGCCCCTTCTGGCGGCACTAAACCGCCAAGGTCGGCTCGTTTGGTCGGTCTCGAGGGTTTACCCGCCCTGCGGTGCTTGGCCCGTGTAAGGGCCAGAAATACCATTACCACGCCATAACTTGTAAAAATTACAACAACGGATTTTCCTGTGCCTTATTCGCCCTTCTACCACTGTTAAGGCATTACTTATCGGTCTAAATTGGGAATAAAATTCTCCTTTTAAAATCTGCAGAAATAAGTTATTGTCCGGAGGAAAACCAGATTTTACCGGCTTGTCAAGTTAGATAGATAGGCAAGCGACGAGCAATACCGGTCAAGCTCAGCGGATTGCCAATTAGGGGTCGAGATAAAACTGGTTTTAATGAAATCAAAAAGGGGGAAAGTGTCCATTAGTAAATTAGAGGGACAAAAGTCGGCAAGAACTACAGTCAGGATATAAGCCGCTGGAAGACACGCGAAATTAAGCGTTGACTCTTTCCGGCCAGCAAGTGATGAATGTCGTTAGGAGGTAAATTATGTTACAGATCGAAGAAATACCGGCAAAGCCAAAAGAGCAAAAGACCATTCGCGTAGCGGCCTATGCCCGCGTTTCGTCCGAAAAGGATGCCGCTTTCCACTCATTGGAGGCGCAGACGGAATACTATCGCAACTATGTATCGGCACATTCGGATTGGGAACTGGTTTCAATTTATTCGGACAACGGGATTTCCGGGACAACGATCCATCGCCCAGAGTTTCAGCGGATGCTCCAGGATTGCCGGGATGGGAAAATTGACCTTGTAGTCACAAAATCGGTGACCCGCTTTGCGCGAAATACCGTAATTTTGCTAGAGACGATTCGGGAGTTAAAAAGGCTGGGCATAGACTGCTATTTCGAGAAAGAAGATATGCACAGCATCAGCCCGGACGGAGAGCTTTTGCTGACACTTCTGGCGATGTATGCCGAAGAAGAAGCACGCTCTGCTAGTGAAAACCAGAGATGGCGCATACAGAAGAAGTTTCAGAATGGTGAACCGTGGGTAGGTAAAATGCTAGGTTACCGTTTTAAGGATGGTAATCTGGTGGTCATTCCTGAAGAAGCTGCGATCGTACGTCAAATCTTTACAGACTACCTTTCGGGTATGGGGCAGCACACGATTGCGAAAAAACTGTTCCTGCAAGGCGTCCGACCGGATAATGGCAATGCATGGTCAGGATCATCAATCCGAAGGATACTCACAAATGAAGCGTACACCGGAAATCTGGTATTACAAAAAACTTTCTGCCCAGATTTTCGCACTAAGAGGAGCCAAATAAATCGCGGAGAAAGAGCAATTTACCATGTCAGCAACAGCCATGAGGCAATTATTGATCAGGAAAGCTTTGATGCGGTTCAGACTGAACTGCAAGCAAGAGCGACCTTAAGGAGCAGTAACAGTGCGAAAACTATTAAGCCGTATCACCTGTTTCACGGACTGATCTACTGTGGTTATTGTGGGCGGTCATATGGGCACCATCGCACGAATGCGAAGAAGTACGACAAATCCGTCTGGGCATGTCCAACTCTTTATGCCATGGGTAAGGATATTTGCCCCTCACAGAGAATCCCCGAAGACATCTTGATCGAGAAAACGAAAGAAGTATTGGCCGTGGATGAGTTGGATCGGGATACTCTACTTACTAAGGTTCAGCAAATTATTGTTCCCGCTCATAACCGTCTGCAGTATCTTTTGGCGGACGGGACAGTGGTTGATGCGGAATGGCGACATCGATCCCGTAGCGAAAGCTGGACGGAAGAAATGCGTGAAGCTGCACGGCAAAAGACGATAGAGCGACAGAGAAAGGGGAGAAAAAATGAATAAAGAGCGCAAGATCACGATCATTGAACCAGTACGGCAGAAAATAGAGATAACGGCCACCGAGATACCTGAGAAGCTGCGTGTTGCCGCCTATGCTCGTGTTTCCACAGAGCAGGACGAACAGCAATCCAGCTACGAGGCACAGGTGGATTTCTACACCCGCTACATTCAGAGCAACCCGAATTGGGAATTTGTGGCTGTGTTTGCTGACGAAGGTATCACTGGTACGAATACTAGAAAACGTGATGGCTTTAACCTAATGATCCAGAAAGCCATGAATGGCGAAATAGATCTAATACTCACTAAATCCATCTCCCGCTTTGCCCGGAATACGGTGGATACGCTGCAAACCGTGCGCAAGTTAAAGGCTATTGGTGTAGAGGTGATCTTTGAGAAAGAGAACCTACATACTCTGGATCCCAAGAGCGAGGTAATGCTTACTATTATGAGTTCCCTGGCGCAGGAGGAAAGCCGGTCTATCAGCGAAAATGTCCGCTGGGGCAAGCAGAAAAGCATGCGGGATGGCAAAGTCTCGCTGGCGTACTCCCGTTTCCTTGGTTACAAAAAGGGGCCTGACGGCAGACCGGAGATCGTGGAGGAAGAGGCAGTTATAGTCCGAGATATCTATAATTATTTTCTGTCCGGCAAGACGCTCAATGAGATTGCTGCGCTCCTGACGAGGATGGGCATTCCAACGCCCGCAGGCAAGAACAAATGGAGCGTCAGCACTATCCGTAGCATCCTCAGCAATGAAAAATACAAGGGCGAAGCACTGCTTCAGAAGACCTATACCGTGGATTATCTCACCAAAGAGGTCAGAAAGAATAACGGCGAAGTGGCATCTATCCTCGTCCGCCATTCCCATGAGGCGATCATAGAGCCGGAAGTATTTGATCTGGTGCAGGAGATGCTGGCAGATAACATCAAGCGCCGATCCAAAGTGCGCACCAAGCATCCGTTTGCCGGCAAAATCGTCTGTGGCGATTGCGGCGGTTTCTATGGTCACAAGGTCTGGCGGCTACGCAGCACAGGGGAACGCTACGATGTCTGGTACTGCAACCACAAGTACGATGGCGATGAGATATGTGACTCTCCAAGGCTTCGGGAGACCGAAATCAGAGATGCATTTGAAAAAGTGCTGCAAGAATGCGGTGATCCGAATCCTGTCTACACCGATGAGCGGTGGAACGAGCTGGTTCAATCCGTCGCAGTTTATAGGGGTAATTACCTTATCTTCACCTTAGTAAATGGCGAGACAGTGAAGATTACCCTCTAAGCCATAGCACATTACAAGCAACGCCGCAGGACAGCCTGCGGCGTTTTTCTATCGTAAAAATTATCCGTATCACTTTTGAAAAAAGTGGTGCAAAAATAATTATCCGTATCAAAAGTGGTGCATTTGATACGCCAAAAAAATTATCCTTTTTAATCCGGTTTCAAAACTGGTGCATCCTGTTCCTTGACGAGAGCACAAATGATTAAAAAAGGACACAAAAAAGTGGGTCATCCCCGCGATTAACAGGGATGACCCATGATTTTGCGTCGTTATGCGATATCCATAGACGACGTCTTAATGTGGTACGGCTGAAGGGATTCGAACCCCCGACCTTTTGGTTCGTAGCCAAACACTCTATCCAACTGAGCTACAGCCGCATATCAGCTTAAGCGTTTATCTCTCGCTGATAGCTTAGTTATATTAGCACAGCTTCAGACAGAATGCAAGAGTTTTTTAAAATTTTTTCAAAAAATTTCAGAGGACTTATTTCTTGCCCTCTTCCGCGATGATGCGCTCCAGGCAGCCCATCAGATCGGCCATGGTTTCCAGCCGGACGCCCATATTGAGGATATGCTCCCGCAGGTGGGGCGGCATGGAATCAAACTGGGGCCGGATCGCCGGATCTATATACGCCATCGTATCACCTCCCGCCGGTTGGCCTGCATAGTTAGTATAGCCGGTAAAGGGAAAAAGGATACAGCGGGCATCAAAAAACGCGCCCCTGAGACAGAGGCGCGGGAGTTTTGGTCTGTCCCCACCGCAGGGAGCGATTGCCGCCCTGCGGTGGGACAGTGGGTAGTGCGTTGAAAAGAGAGAGAAGAGAGGAGGAGTGATGTCATTGTTATCTCTGGTATCCTGACGCTCTTTATGATACCAGATTCCCCGCCAAAGTGGTGAACCGTTTCGGAACTTATTGTGAATGAATTATGAACGCATAAGTTTGTTACAGCAGCGTGATAAATTGGCTGCTGGCCCAGCCCACCATACCGTCCAGCCGGACCACATACCAGTCCTCCCACTGGTTGAGGACGGTGAGGCGGGTGCCGTCGTAGGCCTTGGCCAGCACGGCGGCGGTGGGGGAGGGCTTATCCCGGATATTCAGGTAGCCCCAGGAGACGTCCACCACGGCGGGGCGGGAGGCTTGGGGATCCAGGAAGGGCAGGCCGAAGTATTCCGTCAGGGAGAGGACAATGTTGCGGGCAATGGCGTCCAGATTGTTCTGCACCCAGGCGGCGTCGTCCGGGTTGTCGTGATAGCCCAGCTCCAGGAACACCGAGGGGGCCCGCACCCGCCGCACCTCGCCGATGGCGGTGGTGGATTCCGCCCGGACCTTGTTGGGCAGGGGGTAGATGGTTTTCAGGCCGTTGGCAATGAGCTGGGCGGCCCGCTTGCCCTCTGTGGAGCCGGGGTAGTTATAGACCAGGACGCCCCGGGCCTGGCCGTATTGCTCCTCTGGGGCGGCGTTGGAGTGGAGGGCCAGGTGGAGATTGTAGTTTCCGGCGTTGGAGGCCCGGATGGAGGACAGGGCGGTCATGTCCGGCGTGTTGCGGGAGAAGCGGATGCCGGCGGCGGTAAGGTAGGGCTCCATGGCGTCTGCCAGGCGGTTCATCCACTCCTCTTCCGTGCCGCCGTTGACGTACAGATTGTTCTCCTGGGTAGAGGGGGAGAGATAGATGATGGGCATAAAAATGACCTCCTTTTCTCCATGCTATGCGGAAAAGAAGGGTTATGCCCATGTGGAAGCACCCGGTAAACGAACCGGTCCCGGTGCGCTGACGCACACCGGGACCGGCAGGGTTATGTAATTCAGGCGCTCAGTCCACCTTGGGACCGGCGGCCACCAGAGCCTTACCGGCGTCGTTGGTGGCGTACTTGGCAAAGTTCTTCACGAAGCGGGCGGCCAGATCCTTGGCCTTGGCGTCCCACTCGGTGGGATCGGCGTAGGTGTTGCGGGGGTCCAGGATGTTGGTATCCACGCCGGGCAGAGCGGTGGGAACGGCCAGGTTGAAGTAGGGGATGGTCTTGGTCTCAGCCTTCAGGATGGAGCCGTCCAGAATGGCGTCGATGATGCCCCTGGTGTCCTTGATGGAGATCCGCTTGCCGGTGCCGTTCCAGCCGGTGTTGACCAGGTAGGCCTTGGCCCCCGACTTGGCCATCTTCTTCACCAGCTCCTCGCCGTACTTGGTGGGGTGGAGCTCCAGGAAGGCCTGGCCGAAGCAGGCGGAGAAGGTGGGGGTGGGCTCGGTGATGCCCCGCTCGGTGCCGGCCAGCTTGGAGGTAAAGCCGGACAGGAAGTAGTATTCGGTCTGCTCCGGGGTCAGGATGGACACGGGGGGCAGCACGCCGAAGGCGTCGGCGGACAGGAAGATGACGTTTTTGGCGTCAGGGCCGGCGGACACGGGCCGGACGATCTTCTCGATGTGGTCGATGGGGTAGGAGACACGGGTGTTCTCGGTAACCGAGTCGTCATTGAAGTCGCAGCGGCCGCTCTCGTCCACGGTGACGTTCTCCAGCAGGGCGTTGCGCTTGATGGCGTTGTAGATATCGGGCTCGGACTCCTTATCCAGGTTGATGACTTTGGCATAGCAGCCGCCCTCAAAGTTGAAGATGCCGTTGTCGTCCCAGCCGTGCTCGTCATCGCCGATGAGCAGGCGCTTGGGGTCGGTGGACAGGGTGGTCTTGCCGGTGCCGGACAGGCCGAAGAACAGGGCGGTGTTCTCGCCGTTCATGTCGGTGTTGGCGGAGCAGTGCATGGAGGCCATGCCCTTGAGGGGCAGGAAGTAGTTCATCATGGAGAACATACCCTTCTTCATCTCACCGCCGTACCAGGTATTCAGGATGACCTGCTCCCGGGAGGTAAGATTAAAGACCACAGCAGTCTCGGAGTTGAGGCCCAGCTCCTTGTAGTTTTCCACCTTGGCCTTGGAGGCGTTGTAGCAGACGAAATCAGGGGTAAAGTGCTCCAGTTCCTCAGCGGTGGGCTGGATGAACATATTTTTCACGAAGTGAGCCTGCCAGGCTACCTCCATAATGAAGCGGATAGCCATACGGGTGTCGGCGTTGGCGCCGCAGAACACATCCATGACGTACAGCTTCTTGCCGGAAAGCTCCTGGATGGCCAGCTGCTTGCAGGTATCCCAGGCCTGCTGGGAGGCGGGCTTGTTGTCGTTCTTAAAGGTATCGGAGGTCCACCATACGGTGTCCCGGGAGGTATCGTCCATGACGATAAACTTATCCTTGGGGGAACGGCCGGTATAGATGCCGGTCATGACGTTGACGGCGCCCAGCTCGGTGACCTGACCCTTGTCGTAGCCCTCCAGGTCGGGGCGGGTCTCCTCCTGAAACAGGACTTCGTAGGAGGGATTGTGGAGGATCTCAGTGACGCCGGTGATGCCATATTGATTCAAATCAATGTTTGCCATAATCCATGACCTCTTTCCCATATTGATCTCTCTGGGGCGTCCACAAGGCGGACAAGCCCCGGAACTAACAAAAGCCATGCACTTATCATACACAGATTTGGGCATAATGTCAATTCCTGTGTGTGGGTGCATTTTGCAATTTTGCCTTTTGCCAGTTTCAATCTGCCCTCCGGCGTACTGGAAACATCAGGCTCCCAGGGCTTGAAGGGCCTGGGCCAGGGCAGCAAATTCCGGGATGCCCAGCTTCTCGCCCCGAACCCCCTCGGGCAGTCCGGCGTCGGCGATGGCCTGCCGCAGCTGATCCTTGCCCAGCTTGTCGCCGAAGGCGGCAGACAGGCCGTTGAGCAGGGTCTTGCGGCGCTGGGCGAAGGAGGCGCGGACCACCCGGAAGAAGAAGGCGTCCTCCACCAGGGTCTGGGCCGGCTCCGCCCGAGGCACCATGCGGATTACCGCCGAGGTCACCTTGGGGGCGGGCAGGAAGCACTCCGGGGGCACCTCAAAGAGGTATTCCGGCGTGGTGTAATACTGACAGAACAGGGAGAAGGCGCCGTAATCACTGGTGCCCGGCCCGGCGCAGATCCGTTTGGCCACCTCCCGCTGGATCATCACCGTGATGGAGGCAAAGCAGCCAGCCTCGATGAGGGCGGTGATGACGGGGGTGGTGATGTTGTAGGGCAGGTTGGCGCAGGCCAGGGGGGTGAGGCCGGGGAATTGTTCCGCAGCCAGGGCAGCCAGATCCAGCTTCATGGCGTCACCGGGAATGACGGTCACATTGTCAAAGGGGGAGAGGGTCTCCGCCAGAATGGGCAGCAGGTCCCGGTCCAGCTCCACGGCGGATACCTTGCCCGCCCGCTGGGCCAGCTGTACGGTGAGGGGGCCGATGCCCGGGCCGATTTCCAGCACGCCGCAGCTCTGGTCGGCGCCGGAGGAATCGGCAATGTCCCGGGGCACCCAGCCCTGAATGAGAAAGTTCTGGCCCATGCTCTTGGAAAAGCGGAAGCCGTGGCGGCCCAGCAGGGCCTTGATGTCGTTGCTGTTGCAGAGATCCATACTCCACCTCCGGTCGTAGTGGCATCAGTATACGGCAATCCCAGGGAAAATACAAGCCTACCGCCGGGGAAGCAGGACGGTGAAGGTGGTGCCGCTGTCCGGGGTACTGGTCACGGAAATCCTGCCCCGGTGGGTCTCGGTGATGCTTTTGGCAATGGCCAGCCCCAGGCCGTAGCCGCCCTGGGCCCGGTCCCGGGCGGCGTCCGCCCGGTAGAACCGCTCAAACAGGTGGGGCAGGTGCTCCGGCGGAATGGGGTCGCCGGTGTTGTGGACGGTGAGGCGCAGCTTATCCTGCTGCCGGGTCAGGGCCACCCGGACGGCCGGGTGGGGGGGACCGGCGTATTTCACCGCGTTGTCCAGCAGGATACGCACCAGCCGCCGCAGCTGCCCCTCGTCCCCGGTGAGGGTCAGGCCGGGATCAATGTGGGACTCCAGGGCCACCCCCGCCTCAAAGGCCACCGGCTCAAAGGGGAGCAGACAGCCCTGGACCAACTGGCTCAGATCCACCTGAGCGGGATGGGTGGGCAGCCGGGCGCTGTCCGACTTGGCCAGGAACAGCAGGTCCTCCACCAGCCCCTTCATCTGCCGGGCCTCCTCCTGGGTGTAGCCCAGCCACTTGGACTGGCTGTCCACCGTGTCCGAGGGGTGGGCCAGCACAATGCCGGTGTTGGCCAGGATCACCGTAAGGGGCGTTTTCAGCTCATGGGAGGCGTCGGCGATGAACTGGCGCTGCTGCTTCCAGGCCTTTTCCACCGGCCGGAGGGCCAGGGAGGCCAGAAACAGACTGACGAAGAAAAAGGCGGCCATGGCCAGCAGCCAGATGAGCAGACAGGTGAGGAAGAGGGTGCGCAGGGTACTGCGCTCCCAGGACAGATCGGCAAAGGCGATGCGGATGGTGCCGTCAGGCTTCTCCTCCATCAGAAAGCGCAGGCCCAGATCGGACAGCACGCCGCTGTCCTGTTCCGCGTCCATAGCCTCCTGGGCGGCCTGGGCGGCGGTCTCCTCCGACACGTCCACATGGCCGCCGTCGTTGATGGACACCACCGTCCCATCCTCCACGGTGACGGAAAAGACGGGGATCATGGAGGCATTGGAGTCCCCGTAGCGGTTCTCCTGCTCCGGCGGCGCGCCGATCTCAAACCGGGGCGGCAGCTCGTCGTCCCCCCGGTTCAGCGCCATATGGAGGGCGGCGGAGCCCTGGTCGGCCAGCCGCCGGGCGTTGGAGGTGAGCAGCAGAACAAAGACCACCGTCAGTACCAGCCCCACCAGCAGCAGGTTGATGAGGATGAATTTCCACCGCAGCCGCCGGATCATGACGCGGGCACCTCCAGGTAATAGCCCACCTTGCGGACGGTGCCGATGCTTACATTGGACTCCAGGAAGAGCAGCTTCTTCCGAAGAAAGGAGATGTACACCTCCACATTGTTGTCCTCCGCATCAGATTCCAGCCCCCATACCCGGGCGATGATGTCCTCCTTGGGCACCACGGCCCGGGGGTGGACCATCAGCTGCCGCAGCACGTCAAATTCCTTGAAGCCCAGCCGCACCGACTTGTCCCCCCGCCGCAGGCAGCGGGTGGACAGCTCCAGAGTCAGGTCTCCGGCGGTAAGCTGTTCGCCGATGACCTCCCCCTGCCGCCGGGACAGGGCCCGTACCCGGGCCAGCAGCTCCCCGATGTCAAAGGGCTTGGTCATGTAGTCGTCGGCGCCGTGGTCCAGACCGGCGATCTTGTCGGGCATCTCGTCCCGGGCGGTGAGCATGAGGATGGGGGTGGACACATGGGCGTGGCGCAGCCGGCTGGCCACCTCGAAGCCGTCCAGCTTGGGCAGCATCACGTCCAGCACGATCACGTCGTACTGCTCCGTTAGAGCGTAGTCCAGCCCGTCGGCGCCATCGTAAACCACGTCGGCCTGGTAGCGCTGCTCCGCCATGATCTGGCCCAGGGCCTCCGCCAGACGGCGCTCGTCTTCCACAATCAAAACTCTCATAGGTAGGTTCCTTTCCTGTTTGGTATGCGTATTTGCTGAGCCAAGGATACCGTTCCATCCTGAAATTTATCTGAAAACATTATAAGAAACCGAAAGAAAAAAAGGATTTACAGAGTGTTAACAACTCCAGCGCTGGATTTTTCAGGGTAATTTCAGATTGACCAACTATACTGGCCCGGAATCCGGAACAGACGGGAGGACCCACCATGGAATGTGCAGAAATCATGCCCCAGGAGACCCCTCAGGTCCCCAAAAAGATCCGCCGCAAGTTTCCCATCAAGCGGGCCGTGGCCCTGGTCGTGGCTGCGGCGGTGGTCGTTGGGGGAGGCTTTGGCATCAAGACCCTTTTCTTTCAGAATGAGACCCAGACGGCTCTGACCGAGACCACCACCTACGGCAGCCTGTCCACGGTCATTGAAGGCACCGGCACCACCATGCCCGCCGACAGCGTTACTTATACCACGGCCTCCACCACGGAGATCACCGGGGTTTACGTGTCCGCCGGCGACACGGTGGAGGCGGGAGACCTGCTCTATATCCAGGACGACTCCGAGCTGGACGAGGAGATCGAGGAATATCAGGATGAGCTGACCGAGCTGCAAAACACCCTGTCCGACGCCTCCGACCAGCTGTCTGAGTTGAATGAGCGGCTGGCCGACCTGAAGGTGACCGCCCCCTTCTCCGGCCGGATCACCGATGTGACCGTCTGGACTGGGGATACCGTGGGCTCCGGCACCAAGCTGGCCACCCTGGTGGACGACAGCAAAATGACCCTCACCCAGTATTTCAGCTATGCCTATGAGGACCAGGTCTATGTGGGCATGAAGGCGGGGGTGTCCATCGCCAGCCTTATGACCACCCTGGATGGCACGGTCACCGAGATCAAGAAGGTGGACCGGGTCACCGCTGAGGGCACCCGCTGCTTTGCGGTGACGGTGACGCTGGACAATCCGGGAGCCCTCACCGAGGGAATGTCCGGCGCGGGCTACCTGCTGACCGATGGCGGAGAGAAGCTCTACCCCGCTGTGGAGGGCACCCTGGAGCCCTACGCCAGCGAGGACATCACCGCCACCGAGAGCGGCAAGCTGACGGCGGTCAATGTGGACGACTATGAGACGGTCACCGCCGGGACCACCCTCTTTGTCATTGACGGCTCCGATCTGGAGGACCAGGTGGAGACCACCCAGCGGAGCATCACCCAGACCCAGGAGAAAATCACCCAGACCCAGGAGAAGATCACCGAGGCCGAGGAAAAGCGCTCCGACTACCAGGTGACGGCGGAGATCAGCGGCAAGATCATCATGGTGGGGGTGCAGGAGGGGGAGGCCCCCCGGCAGGCGGGTCAGACCGCGGTGACCCTCTATAATCTGGACGCCATGACCATCACCGCCAACATTGACGAGCTGGACATCGACAACATCACCATGGGCATGGAGGTGGACATCACCCAGTCCGGGGCGGAGAGCGACACCCACTATACCGGTACGGTGACCGCCATCAGCTATGAGGCCACCAACACCAACGGCGTGGCCTACTTCCCCATCACCATCACCATTCCCAGCGAAGGAGCCCTGTCCGCCGGCGTCAACGTGTCCTACACCATCACCGTGGGCGACGAGTCGGAGGGCGTGCTGGCACCCATCGCGGCGCTGAAGAGCACCAGCGAGGGCACCTGCCTCTTTGTGAAGGCGGACACCAGACCGGACAACGCGGTGGATCTGGAGGACGGCGTGGTGCCCGACGGCTTCTACGCCGTGCCGGTGGAGACCGGGGTGTCCAACAGCCAGTATGTCCGCATCCTCTCCGGCGTGGAGGAGGGGGTGGAGGTATTCACCCGCTATCAGCAGGCGGCCCCCTCCGGCGGAGATACCACCAGCGAGAGCGGTGAGGAGCAGGAATTTCAGGGCATGGGCGACTTTTCCGGCGGCCGGCCCAGCGGTATGGAGCAGGGCGGCGGCATGATGCCCGGCGGCAATATGGGCGGCGGCCCCATGGGCTAGGAGGCGGCGAAATGAGTTTGATCCGATTGGACAACGTTTATAAGATCTATGGCGAGGGCCGGGAAAATCAGGTCAATGCCCTGGACGGCGTGACCCTGGAGATCAACCAGGGAGAGTTTGTGGCCATCATCGGCACCTCCGGCTCGGGCAAGTCCACCATGATGAACATTCTGGGCTGCCTGGATGTGCCCACCCGGGGGGAGTACTATCTGGACGGCATCCCCATCAGCCAGCGGGGGCGGCGGGAGCTGGAGCTCATCCGCTCCCGGAAGATCGCCTTCATCTTTCAGGGCTATAACCTGATCCCCTCCCTCAGTGTCTGGCAGAATGTGGCACTGCCCATGCTCTACCAGAAGGTGCCCCTGGCTCAGCGGAAGGCCCGGGCCATGGAGGCCCTGGAGCGAGTGGAGATCGCGGCCAAGGCGGACTACCGGCCCGGCCAGCTCTCCGGCGGCCAGCAGCAGCGGGTGGCCATCGCCCGGGCTATTGCTGCCCAGTCTCCCGTGCTGATGGCCGACGAGCCCACCGGCGCCCTGGACTCCAAGACCGGCGCCCAGGTGCTGGCTCTCATGCGGGAAATGAACCGGACGGGCACCACCGTCATCCTCATTACCCACGACAACGGCATTGCCGCCCAGGCCGACCGGACGGTGCGGGTGAAGGACGGGAAGATCGTCCACGACAGCCTGTGGGACGGGGTGCTGGTGGATCTGGATGTGCCGGCAAGGCGGGTGGCGCCGTGAACGCACTGGGTATGGCCCTGGAGTCCATCCGGGAGAAGAAAGGGCGCTCCTTCCTCACCATGCTGGGCATCATCATCGGCGTCACCGCCGTTCTGGTGCTGGTGGCTCTGGTGTCGGGCTACAACGCCGACATCACCGCCTACTATGAGAAGCTGGGCGTCAATAAGGTCAATGTCACTGTGACCTGGTACGACACCAGCCGCAGCGTGGATGTGATGAGCGCCCTGTATGACTACTGCGATGAGGAACTGAGCGATATGGTGGAGGGGGTGAGCCCCGATGTGTCCACCTCGCTGCCTATGAAGTACCGCACCACCACCCTGGACAGCAGCACCGTGTATCTGGGCAGCGACGAATACGCCGCCTGCAACAACTACACCCTGGAGAGCGGCCGGGACATCAACACATTTGACATTGAACAGCGCAACCGGGTGTGCGTGCTGGGGTCCTATGTGGCGGACAGCCTGTTCCAGTACGCCGACCCCATTGGGGAGACGGTGTACCTGGGGGGCGAGCCCTTTACCGTGGTGGGCACCTACTACCAGAAGGACGGGGGCACCGAGGGGTCCATGGACGATATGGCGGTGATCCCCTACTCCCTGGACCGGGCCATCCTCCAGACCGACTACCTCACGGCCTTTACCGTGAAGGTGGATAAGTCGGACAACATGGAGGCAGTGATGGCCGATCTGGAGGTCTTTCTGGCCGACACCATCTCCTCCACCGTGGGGGAGTATGAGCTGGAAAACGGCAACGCCGCCATGACCGAGTCCACCGAGGAGATGACCTCCATGAGCGTGGTGCTGGGCGGCATCGCCGGTATCGCCCTGCTGGTGGGCGGCATCGGCATCATGAACATCATGCTGGTCACCGTCACCGAGCGCACCCGGGAGATCGGCATTAAAAAGTCCATCGGTGCGCCCCGGGGGGAGATCATCGGCCAGTTCCTGGTGGAGGCCGCAATCCTCAGCGGCATGGGCGGCGTCATCGGCATTTTGCTGGGCTACGGCCTGAGCCTGATCCTGGGCAAGGCCATGTACGACCTGATCCTCTTCCCGGACAGTCTGGTGACGGCGGGGGCCTTTGCCTTCTCGGTGATCATCGGCATTGTGTTCGGCATCTACCCGGCGGTGAAGGCCTCCAACCTCCAGCCGGTGGACGCCCTCCGGGCGGATTGAACAGAAGGAGGAGATTCCAATGAAACGCAAACTCTTGTCCCTGCTGACCGCGGCGGGGCTGTGCCTGGGGCTGACCGGCTATGCCGGGGCGGCCTCCTTCCCCGACGTGAGCGACGCCGACACCGCCCTGGCGGTGGAGGTGCTGTCCGGCCTGGGCATCGTCTCCGGCGGCTCCGACGGCAATTACTACCCGGATCAGGGGCTGACCCGGGCTCAGTTCTGCAAGCTGGCGGTGCTGGCCGAGGGCCACGGGGATCAGGTAAGCGGCAGCGCCTACCGCACCCTCTTTTCCGATGTGTCGGGGAGCCACTGGGCGGCCTCCTACATCAACCTGGCCTGTGAGGAGGGGCTGGTGTCCGGCTACGGCAACGGCACCTTCGGCCCTGACGACCCGGTGACGGTGGGCCAGGCGGTGACGGTGGTGCTGCGGCTGCTGGGCTATACCACCGATCAGGTGGGGCCCTTCTGGCCGGAGGACTACATGGCCCTGGGAGAGCAGCTGGGGCTGCTGGAGGGGGTGTCCCGTGACCCGGATCACGCCCTGACCCGGGGGGAGGCGGCCCTGATGCTCTACGCCCTGCTGGGCCAGAGCGACAGCACCGGCAAGGACTACATTGACAACCTGTGCGCCTCCAAGGTGGAAAACGCCGTCCTGCTGGACGCTGACGCACAGAGCGGCGACGGAACCGAGGGCATAGTAGAGGTGTACGCCAACCAGAACCTGTCCTGGTATGAGCCGGCGGCGGAGCTGGAGGGCCTGACGGGCAGCCGGGGCACCCTGCTGCTGGACCAGAGCGGACGAGTCACTGGTTTTCTGCCCGACGACACGGTGCGCTATACCCTCATCCCGGAGAGCGTCACCGCCAACCGCATCAATGGCAGCTATGCCGTCAGCAGCACCACGCCGGTGGTGGTGGGAGATACCCTGACCACCTTTGGGGACTGCTGGTATGACCTGGAAAGCTGTTTTCAGCTGACCCTCTACTACAACCAGTCGGGCAATCTGGAGCTGGTAGCGGCCACGGAGAGGACCACTTATGAGGGGGTGGTCCTCTCCGGGTACTATGAGGACGCCAGCCCCAACACCTCCACCCCCGAAACCATTACCCTGCTGGGCATGGAGCTGGAGGTGGAGGAGAGCGCCGTCAGCAGCCTGAGCGCCTTTTCGGTGGGGGATAAGATCACCGTTGCCCTGGATGGGGACGGCGCGGTGATCTCCGCCGCCGCGGGTGGGCAGACCACCCTGTACGGCGTGCTGGGGGAGGGACAGGTGGAGCTGACCTGCGGACTCACCGCCAAGGGTACGGTCAGCGGCTCCGCCGGCGCGGGGGACCTGGTGAAGGTCACCTCCAGCGGCGTGGGCAAGCTGTCGGTGTCCCAGGTGTCCGGCGGCAGCAGCCTGGATCTCAGCGTGTCCGAGGAGACCCTGGGCTCCGTCCCTCTGGCGGACAACGTACGCATCTACGAGCGGGCGGGGACCAGCGTGGTCACTGAGATCGATCTGGAGGACATTCAGACCGCCACCGTGCAGGCCGCCGATATCGACTTCTACGCCACCGACAGCAATGGCCTTGTCAGTGTGCTGCTGCTGGATAACGTGACGGGGAACGCCTATACCTACGGCCTTCTTACCGTGGGCAGCAAAACCGAGAGCAGCAGCGGCATGAGCTATACCAACCGCACCGTAAGCGTGGAAAACGGCGACGGGACCACCCAGGAGTATATCACCGGACAGTCCGCCAGCGACGGCGCCATGGGGGGCATCGCCGTGTCCTCCGAGGGGAAGGCGGTGTCCGTCGTCACCCTGGGCGAGGCGGATCACATAAGCCAGAGCGCCTTTGAAAGCCTGGACGCGGTGGTGATCGGCGGCGTGCGGGTGCCCATCAGCGACGCCGCCCAGGGCTATAACAGCGATACCGAGCGGTGGGTCACCCTGTCCCAGGCCAGAGCCTACAGCGATACCTTTACCGTGTACTACAGCGGTACTTTGGGCGTGGACGCCGTGGTTCGGGTACTTGCAACCGAATAACAGGAGAAGAGCGTACCGGAAACGGCCCGCTCTTTTTTTCGCCCTCTTGACAATCTGATATTTGAGTGATATTATTTTGATATCAAAAAGAGAGCGGGAGGTGCTCTTATGGAAGAGAAGATTTTAACCGGCAAGAAAAAGGGTATGCCCATGCTGCTGCTCATTCTGGCCCTGTATGTGCTGGCGGTTGTGGGTATCGTGTGGGCCGCCGTCCAGGATGAGACCGGCGGCATGGATGTGGCGGCGGTGGTCATTTTGATCGTGAGCATCGTCTGGGCGTGTCTGGGCTGGATCTTCCTGTGCGGCCTGAAGGTGCTCAAGCCCCAGGAGGCCCTGGTGCTCACCCTGTTCGGCAAGTACATCGGAACCCTGAAGGGGGAGGGCTTCTACTACGTCAACCCCTTCTGCTCCGGGGTGAACCCGGCGGCCCAGACCAAGCTGAACCAGAGCGGCGACGTGGACGGCGGCAGCAAGGCGGAGAAGAAGGCGGAGGCCCAGTCGGCCGGCAAGAAGATCTCCCTGAAGATCATGACCCTGAACAACAACCGCCAGAAGATTAACGACTGCCTGGGCAACCCGGTGGAGATCGGCATCGCCGTCATGTGGCGGGTGGTGGACACCGCCAAGGCGGTGTTCGACGTGGACAACTACAAGGAGTATCTGTCCCTCCAGTGTGACAGCGCCCTGCGGAACATTGTGCGTATCTACCCCTACGACGTGGCCCCCAACGTGGACACCACCGGCGACGGTATTGCCGACGAGGGCAGCCTGCGGGGGTCCAGCGAGGTGGTGGCCTCCCGCATCAAGGACGAGATCCAGAGCAAGGTGGCCCAGGCCGGTCTGGAGATCATCGAGGCCCGCATTACCTATCTGGCCTACGCCCCTGAGATCGCCGCGGTGATGCTCCAGCGGCAGCAGGCCTCCGCCATCATCGACGCCCGCAAGATGATTGTGGATGGGGCGGTTGGCATGGTGGAGATGGCCCTGGAGCGGCTCAGCGAGAAGCAGGTGGTGGAGCTGGACGAGGAGCGGAAGGCCGCCATGGTGTCCAACCTGCTGGTGGTGCTCTGCGGCAACCGGGACGCTCAGCCGGTGGTCAACTCCGGCAGCCTGTACTGATATGGCGGGCGATGGCAAGAAGCAGGTGCCTCTGCGCCTGTCCCCCAAGCTGTATGCCGCCATCGCGGCCTGGGCGGAGGACGATTTCCGCTCGGTAAACGGACAGATCGAGTACCTGCTCACTGAGTGCGTCCGGCAGCGGAAAAAGAACGGGAAGTATGTGTCCGATGAGATCGACGTGCCTCCGGAATTGGATATCGAATGAAAAAGAGGACGCGCTGCATGGCAGCGCGTCCTCTTTTTCTGTGTCAGGCTTCGGCGGAGCCCAGCCGGACCTCCGGCATCAGCTCCTTGCTGATGATGGTGAGCATTTCCTCCAGCTTGGCGCACTCGTCGGGGGTGAACCGCTCTCTCATCCGCTCGGTGACCACATGGACATAGTCGTTGCTGATGTTGTAGTACTCTTTGTACTTCTGGGTCACCTGCAGGTGGTACTCCCGCTTGTCGTGCTCCGACTGGATCTTCTGGATATAGCCTTTGCGGATCAGGCTGTTGATCTTGTAGGCCGCGTTGGGCGGCGAGATCCGCATGAAGGAGGCAAACTCGTTGATGGTGGGGGACCCCAGGGCCTGGATGGTCTCCATGGCGAAGGTCTCCACCGTGGTCAGGCTGGCCTCCCGATTCTGGAACCGCTCGAAGATCTCCTGATAAAAGTGAAGTTTAAATTTCGTATACACTATTTCAAATTTCTCTTCCAGCATACCCGTGCCTCCGCATTTTTTGGTCTTTTTTCTATTATAACAAACGGCGGAGGGGAGGGCAATCAGGAATCCTTACCCAGGGCAAAGGTGAGCTCCGCCGTGGCCGCCACCTGTCCGTTGACAGTGGCCTTGGCCTCCCCGATGCCCACCGGCCCTTTCTGCTTGGTGAGGGTACATTCCAGCTCCAGCACGTCGCCGGGGGTCACCTGGCGGCGGAACCGGGCGTTCTTGATGCCGCCGAAGAAGGCGATCTTGCCCCGGTTCTCCGGCAGAGACAGCAGGGCCACCGCGCCCACCTGGGCCAGGGCCTCCAGAATGAGGACGCCGGGCATGACGTGGTACTGGGGGAAGTGGCCCTGGAAGAAGGGCTCGTTGACGCTGACGCACTTGATGCCCTTGGCCCACTTGCCCGCCTCGCCGTCCACGATGCGGTCTACCAGGGCGAAGGGGTAGCGGTGGGGCAGGATCTCAGCGATCTGATTGGAGTTGAGTTCCATGGCTTAACCCTCCCACTTCTTGAACAGCACGCAGGCGTTGTGACCGCCAAAGCCCAGGGAGTTGGACAGGGCGTACTGTACGTCGGCATTCCGGCCCTGGTTGGGCACATAGTCCAGGTCGCAGGCCGGGTCGGCCTCCTGGTAGTTGATGGTGGCGGGCAGATACCCGTCCTTCAGGGCTAAGGCGGAGAAGATGGCCTCCACCGCACCGGCGGCCCCCAGCATATGGCCGGTCATGGACTTGGTGGAGCTGACCGCCAGCTGGTAGGCGTGGTCGCCGAACACCGTCTTGATGGCGTCGGTCTCGCCGGAGTCGTTGAGGGGGGTGGAGGTGCCGTGGGCGTTGATGTAGCCCACCTGCTCGGGGGCCACGCCGCCGTCGGCCAGGGCCTGGGCCATGGCCCGGGCGCCGCCCTCTCCGTGAGGCGCGGGGGCGGTCATGTGGTAGGCGTCGCAGGTGGCGCCGTAGCCCACCACCTCGGCGTACACCTTGGCCCCCCGGGCCTTGGCGTGCTCATACTCCTCCAGCACCAGAATGCCGGCGCCCTCGCCCATAACGAAGCCGGAGCGCTGGGCGTCGAAGGGGATGGAGGCCCGGTTGGGGTCGTCTCCCACATGGAGGGCCCGCATGGTGGTGAAGCCGCCGATGGACAGGGGGGTAATGGCGGACTCGGCGCCGCCGCACAGCATCACCTCGGCATAGCCGTCCCGGATGTGGCGGAAGGCGTCGCCCACGGCGTTGGAGCCGCCGGCGCAGGCGGTGACGGGGCAGGTACACATACCCTGGAAGCCGAAGGCGATGGCGATGAGGCCGGCTCCCATGTTGGCGATGGTGGAGGGGATGTAAAAGGGAGAGGCCCGGTCAAAGCCCTTCTCAGAGCAGCGCATCTGCTCGGCCTCGGTGTTGCCGATGCCGCCGATGCCGCTGGAGACGATAACGCCGCAGCGGGTGCGGTCAATGGACTCCAGATCCAGGCCGCTGTCGGCCACCGCCTCCTTGGCGGAGGCCATGGCCAGCTGGGAGTAGCGGGCCATGTGGCGCACTTCCTTCTTGTCCAGCACGGAGGTGGGGTCCCAGTCCTTCACCTCGGCGGCCAGATGAACCTTCTGGGGGGCGGCGTCGTACTGGGTGATGGGGGCAATGCCGCACACGCCGTTACGGACGGCCTGCCAGGTATCGGCCACATTGTGGCCCAGGGGATTCACAGTCCCCATGCCGGTAATGACGACTCTGCGTTTTTCCATAATTGATCTTGTTCCTCCTCACATACCCATACCGCCGTCGACGGAAAGGACCTGTCCGGTGATGTAGGCCGCCTCATCGGAGGCCAGGAAGGCCACAGCGGCGGCCACGTCCTCGGGGGTGCCGGCCCGGCCAGCGGGGATGGTGGACAGCATGGCCTCCCGGGCGGCGTCGGGGAGGGCGGCGGTCATGTCGGTGGCGATGTAGCCGGGGGCCACCGCGTTGACGGTGATCCCACGTCCGCCCAGCTCCTTGGCCAGGGACTTGGTCATGCCGATAACCCCCGCCTTGCTGGCGCAGTAGTTGATCTGGCCCGGATTGCCCCGGAGGGCCACCACCGAGCTGAGGTTGATGATGCGGCCAAATTTTGCCTTCATCATGGGCCGGGCGGCGGCCTTCATGCACAGGAAGGCCCCCTTCAGGTTGGTCTCAATGACCGCGTCGAAGTCCTCCTCCTTCAGCATCATGGCCAGATTGTCCCGGGTGATGCCGGCGTTGTTCACCAGGATGTGGAGGCCGCCCAGCTCCTTCACGGCGGTATCCATCAGGGTCTTCACGGCGGCGGGGTCGGCCACGCTGCCCTGGACGGCCCGGGCCTCCACCCCCAGCTCCTTGAGGGCGGCCAGAGTCTCCTCGGCGGCGGCGGTATTGCCGGCGTAGGAGAACACCACATTGGCCCCACGGCGGGCCAGCTCCAGGCAGATGGCCTTGCCGATGCCCCGGCTGCCGCCGGTGACCACGGCGATTTTTCCATTCATGCTCATACAGTTATCCTTTCAAAGCGGCGGAGAGGGCGTCCAGGTCGGCGCAGGTCTCCACGGCGTAGGTCTTGATGGAGGGGGCGGTCTTTTTCACAAAGCCGCTGAGGGCCTTGCCGGGGCCGATCTCCACGATGGTGTCCACACCCAGCGCCTCCAGGCGGCGGAGGGTGTCCTCCATGTAGACGGAGGACTGGACCTGACGCTCCAGCAGGGCGGGGATGGTGTCGTTCTCGCCCATCTCATGGCCCAGGCAGTTGAAGAGCACCGGGAAGGCCATTTCGCCAAAAGTGACGCTCTGGAACTTCTCCCGCAGGGCGTCGCCGGCGGGAGCCAGCAGGGAGGTGTGGAAGGGGCCGCTGACCTTCAGAGGCAGGCAGCGCTTGGCTCCCAGCTCCTTGGCGATGGAAGCGGCCTTGTTCACCGCCTCCTGAGCGCCGCCGATGACCAGCTGGCCGGGGCAGTTGTAGTTGGCGATCTCCACCACGCCCGCGTCGGCGGCCTGATCGCAGGCCTGCTGCAGCTTCTCCCGGTCCAGACCCAGCACGGCGGTCATGCCGCAGGGGACACCGGCAGCGGCGGAGGCCATGGCCTTGCCCCGGAAAGCGGCCAGGGAGATGGCCTGGGCGGGGGTGAACACCCCGGCGGCCTGGAGGGCGGAATACTCGCCCAGGCTGAGACCGGCGGCGTAGTCGGGCCGGATGCCCATCTCATACAGAATGGCGGTCATACCGGCGGCAAAGGCCACCATGCAGGGCTGGGTATACTCCGTCTGGTTCAGCACCCCATCGGGGTCGGTAAAGGAGACGGTTTTCAGGTCAAAGTCCACATCGGCGCTGTCCAGCACGGCTTTGAATACGGGATAGGCCTCATAGAGGTCGGCACCCATGCCGGGGTGCTGGCTGCCCTGTCCGGCGTACAGAAATGCGAGGCTCATACGTTCAGTCCTTTCACAACGGCCTGACAGCCGCTCATCATGTCCTCAAAGATGGTCCGCAGGGGGCGGATTTCCTTTACCATACCGGCCACCTGGCCGGCCATAAAGCTGCCGGTGTCCAGGTCGCCGTCAAATACGGCACGACGGAGGGAGCCCAGGGTCAGCTTCTCCATCTCCTCCAGAGGCAGGTTCTGCTTCTCCATGCGCAGATACTCCCGGGCCATCTTGTTCTTGAGCACCCGGACGGGAGCGCCGCCAGTGCGGCCGGTGACGGTGGTGTCGTTGGCGCCCGCCTTCACCACGGCCTGCTTGTAGTTGTCGTGGATGGGGCACTCCTCACTGGCCAGCAGGCAGGTGCCCACCTGCACGCCGCAGGCGCCCAGGGCAAAGGCGGCGGCCATCTGGCGGCCGTCGGCGATGCCGCCGGCGGCAATGACGGGCACGCTCACCGCATCCACCACCTGGGGCACCAGGGCCATGGTGGTCATCTCGCCCACATGGCCGCCGCTCTCGGTGCCCTCGGCGATGACGCCGTCAATGCCGTACCGCTCCAGACGCTTGGCCAGGATGGGAGCGGCCACCACGGGGAACACCTTGATGCCGGCCGCCTTCCAGGCGGGGACGTACTTGCCGGGGTTGCCGGCGCCGGTGGTCACCACCTGGACGCCCTCCTCCACCACCACGCGGGCCAGATCCTCGATGTGGGGATTCATCAGCATCAGGTTGACGCCGAAGGGCTTGTCAGTGGAGGACTTGGCAACCTGAATCTCATGGCGCAGGGCGTCGGCGTCCATGCCGCCGGAGCCGATGAGACCCAGTGCGCCGGCATTGGACACAGCGGCGGCAAAAGCGCCGGTGGCCACGTTGGCCATGCCGCCCTGGATAATGGGGAATTCAATTCCCAACAGTTCGTTCAGTTTCATGACAGACTCCTTATCAAAGAGACGGGCGGATGAGGGCATCCGCCCCTACATGGGATTCGTAGGGGGCGATGTCCACATCGCCCCGCCATTTTACACCAATTCCAAAAGCGCGCCCGCCCAGGTCAGGCCTCCGCCGAAGCCCACGCACAGGGCCTTCTGGCCGGAGGTCAGCTGGCCGGTGGTGACCAGTTCATCCAGCAGCAGGGGCACGCTGGCGGCGGAGGTGTTGCCGGTGTGGGCGATGTTGCCGGTACATTTGGCCGGGTCCACCCCCAGCTTCTTCACCGCAAAGTTGATGATACGCTGGTTGGCCTGGTGGAACACAAAGCGGTCCACGTCCTCCAGGGTGAGGCCCGCCTTTTTGACCACCTCTTTGGCGCAGCGGGGCAGGGCCTCCACGGCGAAGCGGAACACCGCCTTGCCGTCCATGTGGATGTAGGAGGGATCGGCGCTGTTGGCCCCGGGGACGTACAGGGCCTCCTGATTGCCCCGGCAGCCCAGCACCCCGCAGAGGGAGGGATAGTCCGCCCGCCACTCCACCACGGCGGCTCCCGCACCGTCCCCGAAGAGAACGCAGGTGGAGCGGTCGGTGAAGTCGGTGATGCGGCTGAGGGCCTCCACCCCCACCACGAGGCCGTACTTCCGCTGGGCGGCGGAGAGCAGGCACTCCGCTGTATGGAGGCCGTACACGAAGCCGGAACAGGCGGCGTTCAGGTCAAAGCACACCGTATCCTCCGGGAAGCCCAGATCCCGCTGGAGGATGCAGGCGGCGGCGGGGGTCAGATAGTCCTGGGACAGGGTGGCTACGATGCACACCCCGATCTGCTCCGGCCCGATGCCGGAGCGCTCCAGAGCCTGTTTGGCGGCGGCCAGACACAGGGAGGTGTGGCTCTCCCCCTCGGTGCAGTGGTAGCGGCTGCGGATACCGGTGCGGGTGGCGATCCACTCGTCGTTGGTGTCCACGATCTTGGCCATATCGTCGTTGGTCACCGCCCGCCGGGGCAGGGCGGAGCCGGTGCTCAGAAGTTTGATTCCGTTCATGGGCGCTCCTTTCTCAGGGCTTTGCTGCCCATTAAGCGGAATTTTTTATAGCGCTGGGTGGCCAAAGCCTGGCCGTTCAGCTTGTTCAGGGCCGCCAGCTCCTTCACCAGGACGGCGTCCAGGGCGCGGCAGACCGCATGGAGGTCGGTGTGGGCTCCCTGAGCGGGCTCGGGGATCACGGCGTCGATGACTCCCAGCTCCAGCAGGTCGGCGGCGGTGAGCTTCATCACGTCGCAGGCCTCGTCGCTGCGGGAGGAGTCCTTCCACAGAATGGCGGCAAAGCCCTCGGGGGAGAGGACGGAGTAGACCGCATTCTCCAGCATGAGCACGCGGTTGCCCACGCCCAGGGCCAATGCGCCGCCGCTGCCCCCCTCGCCGGTGACCACCGAGATCACCGGGACGGTGAGGGCGGAGGAGAGAGCCAGGGTGCGGGCGATGGCCTCCCCCTGGCCTCGGGCCTCGGCCTCCAGACCGGGGTAGGCGCCGGGGGTGTCGATGAAGGTGATGACGGGGCGGCGGAACTTCTCCGCCTGCTCCATCAGCCGCTGGGCCTTGCGGTAGCCCTCGGGGGAGGGCATACCGAAATGGTAGGCCAGGTGTTCCTCCAGGGTGCGGCCCTTCCGGTGGCCGATGACGGTGACCGGCTGGCCGTGGAAGAGGGCCACGCCCCCCAGGATGCTGCCGTCGTCGGAACACAGGCGGTCGCCCCGCTGCTCAAAGAAATCGGTGAAGAGGGCGGCGATGAAGTCGGCGGTGCCCGGCCGGTCCTGATGGCGAGCCAGAGCCACCCGCTGGGCGGGGGTAAGATGGTCAGCCACGGTCGCTCCCTCCTTTCCCGTGCAGTTTCAGCAGCTGGATCAGGGTATCCCGCAGCTGGGTCCGGGGCACGATGGCGTCCAGGAAGCCGTGCTCCAGCAGGTACTCGGCGCTCTGGAAGCCCTCGGGCAGCTTCTCGCCGATGGTCTGTTCAATGACTCGGGGCCCGGCAAAGCCGATGAGGGCGCCGGGCTCGGCCAGCATGATGTCGCCCAGGCTGGCAAAGCTGGCGGTGACCCCGCCGGTGGTGGGGTGGGTGAGTACCGAGATGTATAGCCCGCCCTTGCGGGAGAACCGCTCCAGGGCGGCGGAGGTCTTGGCCATCTGCATCAGGGACAGAATGCCCTCCTGCATCCGGGCTCCGCCGCTGGCGGAGAAGAGGATGAGGGGCAGCTTATATTTTTCAGCGTACTCCACCAGCCGGGTGACCTTCTCGCCCAGGGCAGCGCTCATGCTGCCCATGAAGAACCGGCTATCCAGAGCGCCGATGGCCACCTTCTGGCCGTTGATACGGCCGGTGGCGGCCACCACGCCCTCGTTCATGCCGGTGCGGCGGCGGGCCCCCTCCAGCTTGGCGGCGTAGCCGGGGAAGGACAGGGGATCGTTGGAGGACAGATTGGCGTCCAGCTCCCGGAAGGTGCCCTTGTCCAGCACCAGGCTGAGCCGGTAATAGGCCCCCACGGGGTAGTGGTGGCCGCACAGGGGGCAGACGTACCGGGCGGCCACCAGGTCACGGCGGCGCACCGCACCGCCGCAAGAGGGACAGGCTTCCTCGGTGTGGGCGGGGGCGGGGGAGGAGCCCCGGAGGGCTTTCAGAGAGAGCAGCTTCTGACGCCGCTGGGCAAAGACGTTGCTCATGCCTTACGCTCCTCCTCTCCGCTGCGGCTCCAGGCCAGCAGGGTGTCCATGTTGGCCTCAAGATAGCCGGTGTTGTAGTTGCCCCGGATGAAATCGGGGTGGTGCATAATTTGGTGGAGCAGATCGGTGTTGTTGGCGGAACCCTCGATGATGAGCTCCTCCAGGGCCCGGCGCATCCGGCGGATGGCGTCCAGGCGAGTGGGGGCGTGGACGATGAGCTTGGCCATCAGGGAGTCGTAGTAGGGGGGGAGGGTGTAGCCGGTATACAGGCCGGTGTCCACCCGCACCCCGCAGCCGCCGGGCAGGTGTACAAAGTCGATCTTGCCCGGGCAGGGGCGGAAGTCATTGGACGGGTCCTCGGCGTTGATGCGGCACTCGATGGCGTGGCCGTTGAGGGTGACTTCCTCCTGAGTGCGGGACAGGGGGAGACCGGCGGCAATGCGGATCTGCTCCCGCACCAGGTCCATGCCGGTGACCAGCTCGGTGACCGGGTGCTCCACCTGGATACGGGTGTTCATCTCAATGAAGTAGAAGTTGCCCTCCGGGTCCAGCACAAACTCGATGGTGCCGGCGTTCTCATAGTGGGCGGCTCTGGCGGCGGCCACGGCGGCGGCTCCCATACGCTCCCGCAGCTCGGGGGTGAGGGCCTTGGAGGGAGACTCCTCCAGCAGCTTCTGGTTGCGCCGCTGGATGGAACAGTCCCGGTCCCCCAGCTGGATCACATGGCCCTGGGAATCGGCCAGGATCTGGAACTCAATGTGCCGGGGGTTGAGGATCAGCTTCTCCAGGTACATTTCTCCGCTGCCGAAGCAGGCCACCGACTCGCTGCGGGCCTCCTCAAAGAGGGGGATCAGCTGGTCGGGCTCAAACACCCGGCGCATTCCCCGGCCGCCGCCGCCGGCAGCAGCCTTGATGAGCACCGGGTAGCCGATGGAATCGGCCAGTGCCTTGGCCTCTTCGGCGGTGTCCACCGCCCCGTCGGAGCCGGGGACCACCGGCACCCCGGCCTCCACCATCAGCTTGCGGGCGGCGGCCTTGTTGCCCATGGCCCGGATCACGTCGCCGGAGGGGCCGATAAAGGCAATGCCCGCCTGGGCACAGGCGTCGGCAAAATCGGCGTTTTCCGACAGGAAGCCGTAGCCGGGGTGGATGGCGTCGCACCCGGTGGCCTGAGCCACGGTGAGGATGGCGTCCACATTTAAGTAGCTGTCCGCCGAGCGGGCGGGACCGATGCAGTAGGCCCGCTCCGCCAGCTGGACGTGGAGGGCCTCCGAATCGGCCTGGGAGTAGACCACCACAGGCTCGATGTCCAGCTCCCGGCAGGCCCGGAATACCCGGACCGCGATCTCGCCCCGGTTGGCGATCAAAATACGCTTGAACATGGAATCACCCTTCCCGGTAACGAATGAGGGGGTCCCCAAAGGACACCAGAGCCCCGTCCTCCTGGAGAATGGCCTCGATGGTGCAGTCACAGGGGGCGTGGACCTCGTTCATCATCTTCATGGCCTCCATGAGGCAGACGGTCTGGCCCTTCTTCACCTTGTCGCCCACCTTGACGAAGGGCTCGGCGTCGGGGGCGGAGGCGGCGTAGAAGGTGCCCACCAGGGGAGCGGTGATGCAGGGACCCTCGGGCTGAGCCGCAGGGGCGGGGGCGGCGGCAGGCGCGGAGACGGCTGCCGGCGCGGTAGGAACGGCAGCGCTGCCGCCCTTGCCCAGCTCCAGGGTGAAGTCCTTGGTATTCAGCTTGAAGGTGGTGATGCCGCTCTGGTCAAAGCGGGCCATCAGCTCAAAAATCTCTTGGTTGGTCATAGCGGCTCCTTTCGGAAAAAAGGCATCGGTTTGCACCGATGCCCGTTTTCTTCCTCTTACTCAGCGTGATCCTCGATGTACTTCATCAGGTCGCCCACGGTCTTCATGTTGGGCAGGTCCTCGTCGGCGATGGTCACGCCGAAGGCCTCCTCCAGAGCCATGGACAGCTCCACGGCGGCCAGGGAATCGGCCTCCAGGTCCTCGGCCAGGCGGGCGTCGGGGGTCACCTTGTCGGCGTCGCAGCTCAGGGTCTCCACAATGATATCCTTAATCTTCTCGAAATCCATGGTAATGCTCCTCACAAAACAATTCAAAAATTTTAGTTAAATCATTTTACTTAAAAATTTTTAAATAAAATAATTTAAGCATATTTTAGCAGGCGGAACTGATTTGTCAAGACTTTTTTTGGAAACTGCAAAGGACAATCTTCAGAACTGTTCAAATTCACAAAAGCAGAATAAAAAAACGCCCTGCGATTGGATCGCAGGGCGAAGATTGGGGGTAAGTAGCCGCCCGGGAGGGCGGCGCAGGGTTCAGCAGCAGCGGCAGCCGCAGGAGGTATCCTCCTCCTGATCGGCGGCCCACAGGAAGGCCGGGATGGTGAGATAGACCTGACGGCCGCCGGCAGCGGTGCCGGACAGGTCGGACAGGTTCAGGTTGGAGAACAGGCCGTTGGAAGCGGTCCCGTTGTTCTCGGAGGAGTTGCAGCAGCAGCGATTCCAGTTGTTACAACACATAATGAAGTACCCCCAATCAAAATCGTGGCGGGCCTTTGCCCCCCACAGCCCAGTATACGCGGGGTGGGGACGGGAGGTACCAAAAAAGAAAAAAGCGAGACAACCGAAGTTGTCTCGCTTTGGCAGCGGGAGAAGGATTCGAACCCTCACATACAGAGTCAGAGTCTGCTGTGCTACCCTTACACAATCCCGCTATTTGTTTGCCGCTCTCGCTGAGCGCAGGTGTTATTATAGCAAACTACAGAGAAATGTCAATAGGAAAATTGAAAAAAATAAAAAATTGTGGGCCGGAGTTTCCGGCCCACGGGAAAGGGGTCAATGGCGGTTGGGATCGCCGGTCTTATCCTGGGGCTGCTCCTGCTTCTTGCTCTGGGAATGCTTGCAGTCCTGGGGAGCGGGATTCTGGTTTCTGGATTTCTTCTGCTCGTTGTGCTGGTTCTGCATGGTGCTCACCTCGCTTTCACCATCCCTAGCTTGCCCCGGGGCTTCCGAATTTATACAAAAACTTTCTGATTTCAGGGATACCAACGGGGGACAAAGTATGGTATAATAACACGACCATAGCTACTACATTTTGCCCGGGCCCAGGCCTGGGGCTGTGTTTCAGAGGAGGTCTGTCGCCATGAGATGTCCTTTTTGCGCCCACCCGGAGAGCAAGGTTGTGGATTCCCGTCCGTCCGACGAGGGGTCCAGCATCCGCCGCCGCCGGGAATGTCTGGCCTGCCATAAGCGCTTCACCACCTATGAGACGATGGAGAGTCTGCCCCTGATGGTGATTAAAAAGGACGGCAGCCGTCAGACCTTTGACAAGACCAAGCTGCTCAACGGCATGATCCGGGCCTGTGAGAAGCGTCCGGTGGCCTTTGCCACCCTGGAGGAGATTGCCAACGAGATCGAGCAGGTCCTGCAAAATGAGATGGACCGGGAGATCCCCTCCGCCCGCATCGGCGAGCTGGTGATGGAACGGTTGAAAACGGTGGACGAGGTGGCCTATGTCCGCTTTGCCTCGGTCTACCGGCAGTTTAAGGATATCAGCACCTTTATGGAGGAACTGAACAAGCTCCTGGCAGAGAAGTGATTGACCTAATCCCCTGAAAAACGGCGGCTTGTCCGCCAAGTTTGACCCCAAACATGAGCGAGAGTGCGTTGGAAAAACTCCGACGCACCCTCGCTTTTTTCATCCCCTGATGCCGCAGAGCTGTTTCTGAAA
>DWXO01000039.1 GCA_019119165.1 Candidatus Flavonifractor intestinigallinarum
ATGTGCACCAGGCCGGATCTCTGGTGGAGCCCGACTACCTGCGCTTTGACTTTACCCACTTCTCCGCCATGACCGCTGAGGAGCTGAGTGAGGTAAGCCGTATTGTGAACGAGTCCATCCTGGAGGGCTACTCCGTGGATACCAAGGTCATGGGTATCGAGGAGGCCAAGCAGACCGGGGCCACCGCCCTCTTTGGGGAGAAGTACGGCGACCAGGTCCGGGTGGTGGACATGGGCGGCTACTCTGTGGAGTTCTGCGGCGGCACCCATCTGGACAATACCGCCAAGGTGGGCGTGTTCCACATTGAGAGCGAGTTCTCCGTGGCCTCCGGCGTCCGCCGCATTGAGGCCACCACCGGCGCTCAGTCCCTGAAGATCATGAACCAGAACCAGCAGAAGCTGTTCGAGGCTGCCGCGGTGCTCAAGGCCAAGCCCGGCGAGCTGCGGGAGAAGGCCGAGCAGACCATCGCCGAGCTGCGGGATCTGCGCCACCTGGTGGAGGGCTTCAAGGCCAAGGAGGCCGTCAATCAGGCGGGCAACTTCCTGATGGGCGCCAAGGATTTGGGCGGCCTGAAGGTGCTCACCGCCACCCTCAACGACGCCGACGCCGACCGTCTGCGCAAGATGGGCGACTTCCTTCGGGACAAGGACTCCGGCGTGGTGGCCGTGCTGTCCAGCGTAAAGGACGGCAAGATCACCTTCCTGGCGGTGTGCGGTAAGGACGCCGTGGCCAAGGGCATCAAGGCCGGCGACCTGGTGAAGCAGGTGTGCTGCTGCTGCGGCGGCAAGGGCGGCGGCAAGCCCGACAGCGCCATGGGCGGCGGCTCCGACGTCCTCAAGCTGGACGACGCCCTCGCTAAGGTGGACGACTTCGTGGCCGAGAAGCTGGGGCTGTAAGCCGCCCCCATTTTGAAGTATTTTAGACACAGAAAGTAGGCACATTCTCTATGTTTCCCCAAGATCCCATGATTCTGCTCAGTTACGTCAACACCAAGCTGCGGGACTTCTATCCCTCCCTGGATGCCCTGTGCGACGATCTCCAGGCGGACAAGGACGAGATTACCCAGAAGCTGGCTGTGCTGGATTGTCAGTACGATCCGGACCGGAACCAGTTTGTACGGATGTAACCCACACAGAATCAATTTGGGCCCGCTGCATGACGCAGCGGGCCCATTTTTCTGTCCCGATCTTTAAAATTCCTTTTTGGCGTAGATCCCCTGTGCAATAAAATAGGAGATCAGGTATCCGCCGATGGCCAGCAGCCCGCAGAGGACGGGCAGGGCGGTCAGCAGCCATGCCGGCGGCTGAGGCAGGGAGATCTGGTCCCTGGCCAGCCCTCCCAGCAGCACCGCGCTGCCGAAGATGGCCACAAAGGTGACCATGCTGATGACCCTGGCCTTCTCCGCCCCGTATTTAAGCAGAAACGGCAGGATAATGGCATCCAGCACCAGGGTGAGGGCCCCGCAGGACAGGACAATCAGCACCAAATCGTCCAGCGTTGTCTCGGTCAGTCCGGCCAGGGACAGGCACACCATCAGGCCCGCCGCCACCGCCACACTGACTACCACCACCAGCAGGGTGAACACATATTTCCCGGCCACCACGCCCCGCCGTCCGGCGGGGGTGGCCACCGCGTACCGGTCCCAATGGGCGGCGTCGTCCAGGGCCACCGAGGACATGGGAATGGTGAGGCCGAACACGGCCACCAGGGCCCCCAGGATGGAAAAATCAAACACTCCGGTGACGCAGAAACCGCCGTACACCACGAGAAAGAGCAGCAGCGTGGAGAGCTGCTTGCGCAGAGCCGCAATGTCCTTATAAATCAGCCCGGTCATTGGACATCCCCCTTTCCGGTAAAGACCATGATATCCTCCAGGGTGGCGGGGTCCACTGTCAGGCCCGGATAGCGGCGGGCAAAGGCGTGCCGGTCCCTCACCAGGGCCTCGCACCCAAACTGTCCCACCCGGCTGCCCGCCAGCAGGGACTGGTCCACCCGCTCCAGATCGGTGCGGCTGCACACCAGCTTGCCGTAGGCGGCCAGCAGCTCATCCTTGGCCCCGGTAAGCACCGCCCTGCCCTTGTGGAGGTAGGTGATGTAGTCCGCCGCCTTCTCCAGATCGCTGGTGATGTGGCTGGAGATGAGAATGGCGTGGTCCTCATCCTGAATGAAGTTGAGGAATTCATCCAGAATTTCGTCCCGCACCACCGGGTCCAGACCGGAGGTGGCCTCGTCCAGGATGAGCAGCCTGGGCCTGGCGGCAAATGCCGCGGCAATGGCCAGCTTCATTTTCATGCCCCGGGAAAAGGTTTTCACCGTCTTTTTCTCCGGCAGTTCAAATTTCCGCAGATAATCCCCGTAGCACCCTCCATCCCAGTTTGGATAGAGCTTGGACAGGATCTTGCCGATTTGAACCGGATTGAGGGTGTCGTGAAAGAGGGACTCGTCCAGCACCACCCCCACCTGGGATTTCACCGCCCGCTCGTCCCGGACGGCATCCAGCCCAAAGACCGAGATCTCTCCCCCGTCCCGGTGGATCAGGTTCAGAATACATTTGATGGTGGTGGACTTCCCCGCCCCGTTCTCCCCGATCAGGCCCATAATGGTGCCGCCGGGTACGGTAAAGGACACGTCGTCCAGCTTGAAGGAGCCGTAATCCTTGGTAAGATGGCATACTTCCAATGCGTTGCTCATACTGTTTCCTCTCCATACAGAAGGCTGAGGGTCTCGGTCAGCTCCGCCAGGGTGACGCCGCCGGTCTTGGCGATGTCCACCGCCTGGGACAGATGCTCCTCCGCCCGGCGGAGGGTCTCCTCCCGCACCAACTCCAGGTTCCGGGGCGCCACAAAGCACCCCTTCCCCGGCACGGTGGTGATGAAGCCGTCCCGCTCCAGCTCTTCATAGGCTCGTTTGGTGGTAATGACAGAAATACGCAGTTCCTTGGCCAGCAGCCGCATGGAGGGAAGGGCCTCCCCCTCGGCCAGCTCTCCCCGGAGGATGAGGCCCTTCATCTGCCGGGTGATCTGGTCGTAAATGGGCACGCCGCCGGAGTTGCTGATGATGATATCCATGGTGCACCTCGTCGTCATACCGTATATACTTGACATATACAGTAATAACACATAGATACACAGTTGTCAAGGGGCAGGAAACATTTTCTTGCCATCGGGCTACAGACCCGGTATGATGGAGGCAGAGGATCCATAAAGGAGGAACGTGTCATGTATGCGCCTATCCTGGAGATCAACACTAAAAAAGTAACCGAAAACGCTAAGAAGCTCAGTGAATTCTGTACATCCAAGGGGGTGGAGCTGGTCTTTGCCACCAAGGGCTTCTCGGCCCGGCCGGAGGTGATCCGGGCGGCCATGGCAGGGGGCATCACCTCCTTTGCCGACAGCCGGATGAAGAACATCGTGGCCGCCAAGAGAGCCATTCCCGGTCTCAAATACCTGCTCATCCGCGTCCCCGCCATTCCAGAGGCGGAGGAGGTGGTTCGCTGGGCGGACTGGAGCCTCCAGAGCCAGATCGAGGTCATCCGGGCGGTGTCGGAGGCCGCCCTCCAGCAGGGGAAGGTTCACCCCATCATCCTGATGATCGATGTGGGGGACCTGCGGGAGGGAGTGTTTGGCCGGGAACAGCTGGACGAGATCGTCCCCCAGATTCTGGACTGTGCCGGTGTGAAGCTGGTGGGCCTGGGTACCAACGTGGGGTGCTACGGCAGCGTGCTGCCCTCGGTGGACAACACCGCCATTCTAGTTCAGCTGCGGGACTACCTCAACAGCACCTACGGCTGTTCCATCTCGGTGCTGTCGGCGGGGGGCACCTGCGCCCTCAAGCTGCTGGAGGATGGGACCATGCCCGCCGGGATCAACCAGCTGCGGATGGGAGAAGCGGTACTTTACGGCGAGGACACCACCGGCAACCGTTTTCTGGAGGGCTGTCACCAGGACGCCTTTTTGTTCAAGGCCCAGGTGGTGGAGCTGCGGCGCAAGCCCTCGGTGCCCATCGGTGAGCTGGGCCGGGACGGTAAGGGGGACACTCCGGAGTATCCCGACCGTGGGGTGCGCCTGCGTGCCATCTGCGCCGCCGGAAAACAGGACGTGGCCTGGGCCGCCCTCACCCCCACCCTTCCGGGGGCGGAGATGATCGGGGCCAGCTCCGACCACCTGATCGTGGATGTGGAGGACTGCGGCGGACAGGTACAGGTGGGGGACTGGCTGGAGTTCCGGTGCGGCTATATGGCGGTACTGGATGCCACCACCTCCGCCTATGTGGACGTTGTTGTAACAGAAAGATAAAACCAAGGGGAACCGGGAGGCTTGTCCTCCCGGTTCCGACCATATTTTTCCATTTTATAGGTTACACTGTCTCTGATACCGGAAGGGCAAACACGCCCCAAAGCAAAGGAGACAGGGACCATGGCAACAAAAGAAAAGCTGAAAACCAAGGCGGCGCGGTTGCGGGAAGAGGCCCGGGAGACGGGAAAGGTGGTATTCCGGGCCCCGGCGCTGGTGCGCTTTGCCGAGTGCGTCATCCGCTTTTTGCTGGGGGCCCTGCTGGCTGGGGCGGAGATCTTCGGGGGGTATGCTCCCTTCGGGCTTGGACTGGTGGGCGCCTCCGGCTCCGGGCTGGACGGCTTCTTCGCCCTGCTGGGGGCCTGCTTCGGCTACCTGACCATGGAGGGCTTTGTGGAGGGGCTGCGGTACACGGCAGCCTGTGTGCTGGTCTTTTCCATGGCCTTCGCCTTCTTTGACGTGGGGGCCTATCGGAAGAGCTGGTTCATGCCTCTGGCCGCCGCCGCCATCGACGGGGTCACCGGCTTTATCTACCTTTCCGACCAGGGCTGGACG
Organism: Candidatus Flavonifractor intestinigallinarum; assembly: GCA_019119165.1. Lineage (GTDB taxonomy): Bacteria > Bacillota > Clostridia > Oscillospirales > Oscillospiraceae > Flavonifractor > Flavonifractor intestinigallinarum. The sequence goes on from DWXO01000039.1 coordinate 4,848, forward strand.
CCGGAGAGTGTGATTTTCTTCGGCACCGAGCTGCTGCTGTGCGGGGCGTCGGTGTATTTCTACCGCATTGCCTTCACCCCCTGGACCGAAAAGCGGGAGGAGGAGGGGCTGACCGCCCGGCAGACCATCAGTCTGCTGCTGCTATTGGGCACCCTGCTGCTCACCCTGTCCAAGCTTACCCTGCTGGGGGACCTGTCGGTGGGCCGCTTTGCCGCCGCGGTGGCGGTAATGGCGGTGGCCTACAAGGGGGGCGTCAGCGCGGGGGCCACCGCCGGAGTGGCCGTGGGTCTGGGCATGGACCTGTCCACCGGCGGGATGCCCTTTTACGCCATGGCCTACGCCCTGTCCGGGGTCATGACCGGGGTCTTTCACCACCAGGGCAAGCTGGCCGCCACCCTGGCCTATGTGCTGTCCAACGCCCTGGCGGTGCTGTGGACCTGGAAGGACGGGCTCCATATTCCCCTGCTCTATGAGGTATTTGCCGCCTCGGTGGTCTTTCTTCTGCTGCCGGACAGGCTGCTGCGGCAGGTGGGGGCCCTGGTGGCCCGGGAGCCTAAACACGGCACCCAGGAACGGGCCATGGCCTATGTGAAGGGCCGGATGGAGGATACCGCCGCCGCCTTCAAGAGCCTGTACGAGTCCATGCGGGGCACCCTCCACACCAGCCGTCCCAACAACAACGACACCGCCGCCATTTTTGACCGGGCGGCAGACCGGGTATGTAAGCGCTGTCCCCTCCAGACCTCCTGCTGGCAGCGGGACTATGTGTCCACCTACAACGCCCTCAACGACGCCCTGCCCGCCATGCTGGAGCGGGGCCGGGGCGAGGGGGGCGACTTCCCCGCCTATTTTTCCAACCGGTGCATGAAGTTTGCCGACTTCCTCACCGCCGTCAACGAGGAGCTGGCCGGCCTTCTCTATCGGCGGCAATACCAGAGCCGTCTGCGGGAAAACCGGGCGGCGGTGTGCCGTCAGTACGGCGAGCTGGCCGAGGTGCTGGGCTCGGCGGCGGCAGAGCTGAGCGCCGAGCTCATTCCCGACCCGGTGCGGGAAAAGCGGCTGCGGCAGTATCTCACCGCCCAGGGGGTGGAGTGCGAGCTGGCGGTGTACTACGACGAAGCGGGCCACCTGCGGGTGGAATTGGAGGGGGCCGGGCTGTCCCCCCTGCGGCAGAGCGGCCAGGTGGACAAGCTGGCCAAGCTGATGAACTTCCCCCTCCGGCTGGTGGAGGAGGGCCGCCGGGACAGGCTGGTGCTGGTACAGAGCGAGCCGCTGATGGCGGTGGCCGGAGTGGCCGCCCGAAAGAAGGATGGGCAGACCGTGTCGGGGGATACGGGGGCCTGGTTCAAGCACGACGACGGTGCCCTCTATGTGCTGCTGTGCGACGGCATGGGCTCGGGACGGCTGGCCCAGCGGGAGAGCACCCTGGCGGTGCGGCTGCTGGAGCAGTTCCTCCGGGCAGGGGTGCGGCCGGAAAACGCCCTGCGGACCCTCAGTTCCGCCCTGGCCCTCCGGGGAGAGGATGAGATCGGCTTCACCACCATCGACCTTTTGCGGGTGGATCTCTTCACCGGCGAGGGAGACATTTACAAATACGGCGCGGCTCCCAGCTATGTCAAAAAAGGGACCGCCGTCAGCCGGGTCACCGGCTGCGCCCTCCCCGCCGGGCTGGCGGGAGGCGAGGGCGGCGCCCCCGACGTGACCCATCTGAAGCTGGAAGCGGGAGACTGCGTACTGCTCATCAGCGACGGAGTCACCGGCGGACAGCCCGACCAGTGGGTGCGGGACAAGCTGGCCGCCTTTGACGGCCAGAGCCCCCGGGAGCTGGCCCAGGAGCTCATCGACGAGAGCGATCAGCAGGCGGGCGCGGCGGACGACCGCACCGCCCTGGTACTCCGGCTGAGCAAGCGGTAGCATAAAAGGCGGCCCCATCGGAAGATTCCGATGGGGCCGCCTTTGGGCTTTTTATTCGATGTGAACGTGGTTGTGGATGTGCTGGGAACAGTAGCAGTAATAGCCGTTGCACTTGGAACAGTACCGGAACTCCTCATCGGGGTAGTCGGTGTCGGTCTTGCCGCAGACAGCGCACTTGTGGATATAGCCGCGGGTCTCCTGGGCGTGCTTGGTAGCCTGCTTGAAGTTGACGGTCTGGCGGGAGTGGCGGTGGGCCGTCTGCCGCTTCACCCGGCCCAGGCTGGCCATCAGATCATCCCAGAAGAAGATCAGGTAGTTCAGGATGGCCACAATGGGAACCACGGCGCCGATGATGGCATAGGTCCCCACGGTGGGGATCTGCACCAGGCTGTAGATGATATCGTAGGCAAAGAGCGCGGCGTCCAGCCAGGCCAGCCACTTGACCTTGATGGGGATCACAAAGAAGAGCAGCACCTGCATCTCCCCGTACAGGGTGGCGAAGGAGAAGAACATGGACAGGTTGACGTAGTGCATGGTGGCGGTGACCGCGGGCACGGGGAAAAAGGCGTACAGCACAAAACCGGCGATGATGTTGAGCACCAGGCCCAGCAGGTAGAATACCGTAAATTTGGTCACGCCCCACTGACGCTCCAGAATGGAGCCGATCCAGTAGTAGAAATACAGAGAAATGGCTAGGAAAAAGAGGTTACTGGTGGTAGGCACAAAGATAAAGGTCACCAGCCGCCACACCTCGCCCTGCAAAATAAAATAGGGGGCGAAGCACAGGGCGGACGACAGGGAAAAGCCCTGGCTGAACTCATCCAGCAGCCACACCAGAACATTGCCGATGACCACCACCAGCATCAGGTTGGGGATGCCGAACCGGGGATGCTTGTAGCAGAACCGATCCAGCCAGCGTTGTATCACACTCAAAAATCATTACCTCCCGTGGGGCGGCAGAGCCGCCCTCCTTCCATGTGTGCCCAGTGTATCAGGGCCTGGGAGAAAATTCCCAAACAATTTGTAAACTTTCCATCCGTTATTTCAGGATCTTGCGGATCTTCTCCTTCATCTTGGGGGTGAGCACCTTGGCCGCCGCCCGGTAAGGCAGCGGGGGCGGGGTGAGGTACTTCTGCTCCACCTGGTCGAAGGGCATGGCGGCAAAGGCTGCAAAGAAGGCCCCCCGCTTGGGGTTGTGGGTCAGAGGATAGGCCAGCCGGGGATTGCCCGCCACCGCCTCGGCCAGCGGCCGCTCCACCTGGCCCAGCTTGTCGGCCAGGGCGTCAAAGGCCTTCTGGCCCTTGGCGCTGTTGACCAGCACCAGGGAGACCCCCTTCTCCCGGTCGGTGGGCAGCTTCAGCTTGGGGTCCAGCCCCCAGAAGTCCCCCAGGGTCAGGTCCGCCGGGCGGCTGACGCTGGTATACCGGCACTTGGAACACACCGGCCGGAGGAAGAGCTGCATTCCAAAGCCCCGTCCAAAGGTGGTACGGTGGAGAGGGGTGGTGGTGCTGCCTCCATCTGCAAAACGCACCGTCATGTGGGAGTGGGACCAGCCGTGGGCCTTGTCCCGGAACCGCAGACCGGTGACCGGCGCGCCGTGCTCCATGCTCAGCTTTTTCAGGTAGGCCTGGAATACCGCCGGAGAGGGCACGCCGTTGCACACCAGATCGCAGGTCAGCAGATTATCGTAGTCCCGGCCCAGGTAGTGCTTCAGGCCGTCCACCTGGCAGGCCAAACCGGTAAAGAGCACCGGCTTGCCCGCCTCCAGCTGCTCCTTCACCTGATGGAAGGTTTCCCCAAGATCGCTCTGGACATACTTGGAGCCCCGCATGGCGGCCGCCTCCTCCATGGAGGCGGCGCAGGTGTGGCGCACCGCCATATAGCCGTCAAAGGCGGCGCCGTACACCACGCCCCCCTGGTCCAGCACATGGCCGGCCAGCAGGGAGAACACACCGCCGGAGGAGCTGCTCCCCCGCACCTGGTCGTCTTTGTTCCAAACTCCGTGGGCGCAGTTGGGGTCGGGGCCCTTCACCGGCTGGGTCAGGGCAGGGCAGGCGCTTTCGCACTTGCGGCAGAGGATGCAGTTCTCCCCCACCACGGGCCGCAGGAAGCCCTCATGGTCGGGTTTCATCTCAATGGCGTTTACCGGACAGATGGAGGCGCAGGCGGTGCAGCCGGTGCAGTCCTCCGCCTTGCACAGATTGGGCCTGGCCGGCTCCTGAGCCGCGCCCCTCTCCTCCGGCAGGGCGGTGCCCTCCACCGCCGCTTTCAGATAGGCCAGGGAGTCGGCCCGGGCGGCCTCCAGCTTCTCATAAACCTGGTCGTAGTCCATCTTGGCGTCGATGGGGGCGGTCGTGTCCAGGCCGATGATGCGGTCGGCACATCCCAGCCGGGAGAGCAGGCTGTAGATCCGGGAGAAGGTGGGCTCCCGCCGCTCCTTGGGGGACATGGAGGTGAAGAAATCCTTCTTGAACTGGAGAGAGAAGGCCGCCCCGTGGAAGGAGTTGGTCACCACCGCGGCGGCGTGCTGGAACAGGCCCAAAAACTCCCTGGGTCCGGCATCAAAGACCAGCTCTTTGGCCCCGTCGATCTTCTTGCGGGCTCCCGCCAGCTGGACAATGGGCCAGCCGGTCCGCCTGGACAGGGCCTGGGCGTAGGGGGCCGCCTCCCCGGGCTCGGAGACAAAGTAGCACAGGATGTAGGGGCCCTGATGCCTGGGCGCCGCGGCCAGCTTCCCCCAGTCCTCGCCATTGAGCAGCAGGGTGGGGTCCAGCACCACCTTGGCCTCCCGCTCCGCCGCCTCACGGACCAGCACCTGGCCCCGCTTTTCCCGGACGGAGAGGGCGGAGAAGGGCGCCAGGAACCGTTTCAGTTCCGCCGCCTTGTCCTCGGGCAGCTGGGGCACGCCCAGACTGGGGGCGTAGGCGATGCGGCGGCCCTCCCGCACAAAGTCCAGCAGGAAGGCGGGGTCGAACTGCTTGTCCTGGAAGATATAGGGGTTCCAGATCTGGTCGCTGCCCGACACATATATGTCGTAGGCCGGCGGGTCCTCCCGGAGCTGCCGGAAATCGGTGTACCGCCGGGACGAGAGGTCCATCTCCTCCGCCACAAAGGCCTCGAAGCGCTGAAACCGGCGCTGGAAGGCGGCATAATGGAGGGCGGTATGGGCGTCAGACGCCATATCCCGCACGGAGGTGCTCTTTTTGAAGATCTGGTTGGTGCGGGTGGTATGGGGCAGGCGATAGTCAATGATCTCACATTCATGACCCAGGCGCTGAATGGCCTTCATGGTGGCCAGGGCCTGGAGCTGTGCGCCGTAATGATGGGCAAAATGGAATGTGATGAGACCGGTGCGCATAGGCTCACTCCTCATTTACAGGCTTTTATCATGATTCTATTTAGTATACCACAGGAATGGGCCGTTGTATATCGTCAGAATAGAGATCCGTCCCACGCATAGACATTCCGTCCCTTCTGTCGGAAATATTGACAGGATTCCCTTTTTGTCTATGGTATTGCGGAGGTTAAACCGGTATGATATGCTATAGATTATTATGGACAGGCTGTCCCCTGCCCTTTGACAGGGGGCTTATCCCGTCTTAACTACCGGGCGAAAGGAGGGTATACATCTATGAGCATTCCGGCCCGGCTCAAGGCATTTGGCATCTCCAAGGCCCTGGACTATCTGGATCGCGATCCGGACGCCAATCTCCCCAGGCTGATGGAGTGGCTGGACAAATATGCCGGGGAACGGCTCTCTCCGCCCTATCAGGCGTTGTTCCACCAAGCAATGACCGATCCGGACAACAACTGGCACCAGTTGATCCGCAGTATGTATACCGACATCGATAACCGTATTCTGAAAAAGATTTTTGAAAACTTTATCATCCACGGCCACCTGCTGGACTGGCCTGCCAAAAAGGAGGACGGCCAGCTGAGCCAGGACCAGGCGCCCTGGTCGGTAATCATCGATCCCTCCTTCCCCTGCGCCATGGACTGCACCGGCTGCGGCGCTTCTATCTTCGGGGTGCGGCCCTCCATGGAGTTTGACAGTCTGGACGAGGAGTTGGAGGCCCGCAAGGCCAGAGGCTGTCATCTGTTTATTTTCAGCGGCGGCAACTCCCTGGCCCGCCAGGAGGAGATCATCGCCCTGTGCAACAAGCACACCGACTGCGTGTTCGCCGTCTTTACCCCGCCCGCCTCCATCACCCCCTCCCTGTGCGAGGATTTGCTGCGGGTACGCAACCTCTTCCCCGCCATTCAGGTGGATGTGGACCCGGCTGACGCCCAGCGGGCCTCCCTGCTGCTGCGGGAGCACAAGCTGCCCTTCGGCGTGGCCTGCCGCTGCACGGCGGACAACGCGGACCGGGTGGCCACCGAGGAATATTATGACCGGATCATTGACAGCGGCGCCAAGTTCTGCTGGTTCTTCACCTGCCCCGCCTACGGCGGACCGGCCGCCCCCACCCGGGAGCAGCTGCTGGACCTGCACCGGCGGGTCCAGGCCTTCCGCAAGACCAAGCCCCTGCTCACCCTTGATTTCTGGGACGGGCCCAGCCCTTCGGCGGCCCCCCAAGGAGGTTTCTGATATGAGTATTGTGAAAGATCCCGCGCTCGCCCCCTCCGGACGCCGCAAAATCGACTGGGTCCGGGACTTCATGCCCGCCCTGGGCGGCATTGAGGCCCGCTTCGAGAAGGAGAAGCCCTTTGCCGGTCTGCGGGTGGCGGTGTCCGTCCATCTGGAGGCCAAAACCGCCAATCTGGGCTATGTGCTCTCCAAGGGCGGCGCCCAGGTCCATCTCACCGGCTCCAACCCCCTGTCCACCCAGGACGATGTGGCCGCCGGTCTGGCCGATCTGGGGGTGGAGACCTTCGGCGTCCACGGCGCCACCGCCGAGGAGTACGAGAGCCACCTGATTGAAACGCTGAAATTCAAGCCCCACCTGATCATTGACGACGGCGGCGACCTGGTGGATCTGCTGGGCGGCAAGTGCGCCGACCTGGGCGAGAACCTGATCGGCGGCTGCGAGGAGACCACCACCGGCATCCTGCGCCTCAAGGCCCGGGAGCGGGAGGGCATCCTGCCCTGCCCCATGATGGCGGTCAACGACGCCAAGGCCAAGCACTACTATGACAACAAGTACGGCACCGGCCAGTCCGTGTGGGACGCCATCATGCACACCTCCAATCTGGTGGTGGCGGGCAAGACCGTGGTGGTGGCCGGTTACGGCTGGTGCGGCAAGGGCGTGGCCATGCGGGCCGCCGGTCTGGGCGCCAACGTCATTGTCACCGAGGTGGACCCCTTCAAGGCCCTGGACGCCACCATGAACGGCTTTAGGGTCATGCCCATGGACGAGGCCGCCAAGTACGGCGACGTCTTTGTCACCGTCACCGGCTGCAAGGATGTGATCACCCCCCGGCACTTCGCCGTCATGAAGCACAACGCCATCCTCACCAACGCCGGTCACTTCGACTGCGAGGTGGACGTGAAGAGCCTGGCGGAAATGGCCGTCAAGCGGGAGCTGCGCCGGGACAACATCGAGGGCTTCACCCTGCCCGACGGCAAGGTACTTAATGTCATCGGCGAGGGCCGCCTGGTCAACCTGGCCGCCGGCAACGGCCATCCCGCCGAGATCATGGATATGTCCTTCTCCGTCCAGGCCCTGGCTCTGGAGTGGCTGCTCAAGCACCGGGACACCCTGGAGAAGAAGCTCTACCAGGTGCCCGCCGAGATCGACGACGAGATCGGCCGGGTGAAGCTGGCCGCCATGGGCTTTGCCATCGACAAGCTCACCGACGAGCAGGTGGCCTACCTCAACGGCTGGAAGGCCTGAGCGGGCAAGTTCCGCCCGCGCTATACAAAGCCCGGATTTTGTCTATTGAAAAAGTGGGAAAAAGTCGATAAAATACCCACAGTCAACTGAATAGCCTTATCGAGAGTGGTGGAGGGAACGGCCCGATGAAGCCCGGCAACCTGCTTTGCTGCAAGGTGCCAAATCCGGCGAGGAAATCGAAAGATGAGGATGGAAGAGCCCAATGCGCTCCGCCGTCCGGCGGAGCGCGTTTTTGCTCCAGCTTAGAAAGGAAGGTACAATTATGGCAAACCGTCTGTTTACCTCGGAGTCCGTGACCGAGGGTCATCCCGACAAAGTGTGCGACCAGATCTCCGACGCCGTTCTGGACGACATCCTGGCCGCCGACCCCACCGCCCATGTGGCCTGTGAGACCTTCACCACCACCGGCATTGTCACCGTGATGGGCGAGATCACCACCAGCCACTACACCGACATCCCTGCCATCGTCCGCCGCACCGTGCAGCGCATCGGCTACACTGATCCCGCCTACGGCTTCGACTACCGCTCCTGCGCCGTCATGACCGCCATCGACGAGCAGTCCCCCGACATCGCCATGGGGGTCAACCAGTCCTATGAGGTCCAGCAGGGCGGGGACGACGATCCCCTGGACCTGGTGGGAGCCGGAGACCAGGGCATGATGTTCGGCTACGCCTGTGACGAGACCGAGGAGCTGATGCCCGCCCCCATCTCCCTGGCCCACCGCCTGTCCCGGCGGCTGGCCCAGGTCCGGAAGAGCGGCGAGCTCCCCTGGCTCCGGCCCGACGGCAAGAGCCAGGTCACCGTGGAGTACGACGAGTCCGGCAAGGTCCTCCGCTGCCCCGCCGTGGTGGTCTCCACCCAGCACGACCCTGACATCGCCCTGAAGGACCTGCGGGAGGCGGTGGTGGAGACCATCATCCGCCCCGTCATCCCCAGCCAGTACTTAGACGCCGACACCAAGCTCTATGTCAATCCCACCGGCCGCTTCGTGGTGGGCGGCCCTGTGGGCGACACCGGCCTCACCGGCCGGAAGATCATCGTGGACACCTACGGCGGCTCGGCCGCCCACGGCGGCGGCTGCTTCTCCGGCAAGGACCCCACCAAGGTGGACCGCTCCGCCGCCTATATGGCCCGGTATGCCGCCAAGAATCTGGTCCACGCTGGCCTGGCCCGCCGCTGCCAGATCGAGATCGCCTACGCCATCGGCGTGGCCCATCCGGTCTCCGTGCTGGTGGACACCTTCGGCACCGGGGCCCTCCCCGATGACCAGCTGGCCGAGATCGTCACCCGCCACTTCGACCTGCGCCCCGCCGCCATCATCCGGGACCTGGACCTCCGCCGGCCCATCTATCGGCAGACGGCGGCCTATGGCCACTTCGGCCGCACCGACCTGGATCTCCCCTGGGAGCGGACTGACCGGGCCGAGGCCCTGAAGCAGTACCTGTAAACGCAGCAAAATGCCCGCCCCGGCAGAAAGCCGGGGCGGGCATCTCTTTTTACTTGATTTGGCGGCCCGCGGGATCAGGCCTTGCCGTGGCGCCGGGCGGCCTCCAGGGTGTTGACCATCAGCATGGCGCGGGTCATGGGCCCCACACCGCCAGGGACCGGGGTGATGTAGGACGCCTTCTCCGAGACGGGACCGTAGTCCACGTCTCCGCAGAGCTTTCCGGCGTCATTGCGGTTCATGGCCACGTCGATGACCACCGCTCCCTCCTTCACCATGTCCGCGGTGATGAGGTCCCGCTTCCCCACGGCGGCCACCAGGATATCCGCCCGGCGGCAGACTTCCCCCAGGTCCCGGGTCCGGGAGTGGCAGATGG
>DWXO01000040.1 GCA_019119165.1 Candidatus Flavonifractor intestinigallinarum
GCACCCCAACGACCTGCTGGAAAAAGGCCATATCGACTACATCGTCAAGCGGGCCATCGGCCTGGGGGTGGACCCCATCACCGCCGTGAAGGTGGCCTGCCACAATGCCGCACGGTACTTCCTGCTGAACAACCGGGGCGCCATCGCCCCGGGCTACCTGGGGGACTTTGTCATCATTGACAGCTTCCAGGACTTCCACATCGAGAAGGTGTTCAAGAAGGGCGAGCTGATGGTGGATCACGGCGTGGTGAAGGACTTCCCCACCCCGGCCATCGACCCCTACCTGACGGAGCGGGCCCACAGCACCTTCCATGTGGAGCACCTGACGGCGCAGGACTTCACGGAGGCCCGGCCCCGGGGCATCATCGGTATGGTGAACGGGGAGATCACCACCGTGGACGCCGGCTACTCCGACCGGATCGACGCGGAGTACGACGTGCTGAAGATCGCCGTGGTGGAGCGGCATAAGAACACCCGCCACATCGGCATCGGCTTCCTCCAGGGCTACGGCCTGAAGTCCGGCGCCGTGGCCACCTCCGTCTCCCACGACTCCCACAACATCATCGTGGTGGGCACCAGCGAGGCCGACATGGCCGCCGCCGCCAACCGGGTGGTGGAGCTGAACGGCGGCATCGTGGTCTGGGACGGCGGCAAGCCCGTGGCGGAGGTCCCCCTGTCCATCGCCGGCATCATGAGCGATGAGCCGCTGACCACCGTCAATGAGAAGCTGGAATTCGCCAAGGCCAAGGCCCACGCCCTGGGCGTCAACCCGGGCATCGACCCCTTCATGACCCTGAGCTTCATGGCCCTGCCGGTGATCCCCTCCCTGCGGATCACCACCCGGGGCGTGTTCGACGTGACCACCCAGAGCTATGTGTGAGGAGGCTCGATTCCAATGCTTTACCTGCCAATGACCTTCTTTGAAATCTGTTCAATTCTCTGCCTCTTCGCGCCTTTTACCTTTGTGTTCTGCCTGATTTCCGCCATGAAAAAGGCATCCTCCGATACGGGGAATGAACTCCTGAATGGCTTCTTTGCCGGGCTGAGCCTGCTGGTGATGCTGGCCGGAATGATCTATCTGGTGTAAAATCGCAAATTTTAGCACTCTCAAGTGACGAGTGCTAAAATTCACAGATCGTTCACAGAAAGAACACACAATATCCGATTTTCCATCCTATCATAAGACTCGAAAAGAAGAACAGGAGGTCTTGAGAAAGGCGCCTGTTCCACCCGGCGGCATATCCTCCATGATCCGTCTGCCGCCGGTCCCAACCACGGATCATCAGGATTTGATAGGAGGAATCGAATATGTTTGAACTGAGACCTTACCGCAGAAACACCATGAGCACCTGGAACCCCTTCTCTGAGATGGAGGAGATGGAGCGCCGTTTCTTCAACAACGACTTCTTCACGGGCCGGGGCCTGGCGGAGTTCAAGACCGACATCACCGATGAGGGCGACCACTACGAGCTGAAGGCCGACCTGCCCGGCTTCAAGAAGGAGGACATCCAGCTGCAGCTGGACGGCGACACCCTCACCATCCAGGCCCAGCGCCACTCCGAGCATGAGGAGCAGGAGAAGAAGGGCAAGTATGTGTGCTGTGAGCGCTCCTACGGCGCCTACAGCCGGAGTTTCGATGTCTCCGGCATTCGGACGGAGGACATCAAAGCCGCCTACGACAATGGCGTGCTGGATCTGAAGCTGCCCAAGAAGACGGCGGAGGTCTCTTCCAGCCGGCAGATCAGCATCGACTGAGTGACCGTGCAAACGAAAAGGGACCCGGAGACGAACTGTCTCCGGGTCCCTTTTTATGTTCGCTGGATGTTGGGCTCTTCCCTCACGCTGCAGGGCTGGCCACCAGGAACAGCATGTCGCTGCCGCCCTCTTCCTCTGGGAAGGCGCCGTACATGGTGAAGTTGTACAGTAACCGCTCGGCGGCGTAAACGCCGTAGCCGTCCTGGTTGTGGTCCGTGGTGTCATAGGGATCCGCCACCAGGAACACGTCATCCTGCTCGGTCTCGGTGCCCATAGTGTCATAGCCGATGATCACCTGCCAGTGGCCGCCCCAGTCGTTCCAGCAGATCATGACGGGCTTGCCCTCGGCCAGCCAGCCCTGGATGTCCTCCATCCAGATGCCGTCCGGGTAATCCTCCGTGGTCACAATATCAAAACCGCCTACGCCCTCAAAAATGTCCACCGCCTGGGCCAGGGTAGTGCCGGGGTAGCCCTCCAGTTCCGTGCCGTCCAGGGAGTGACGCAGTTCCGCCAGGGTCTCTTCATTCCAGTCCCCCAGCATGTCGTACCACTCCAGCACCATCAGGGCGGAGGTGACGCCGCAGGACCACTCACTGGTCTGCTGCTGGGTCTTGAAGTTGTGAAGGACCGTCAGGGTGTCCGTGGACTCCATATTGTACACATCCGGGTGGGCAAAGTAGGGGGAGTTTTCGTGGTCTCCCGCCCGCTCCACGGAGTCCGCCCCGTCCTCCGGGGACAGGTCAGTGGCGTAGGGGATTTTCATCTCATCAGAAAAATTCTCCGCCTGTGCGGAGGTCTCGGTGCTCTCGGCGTTGTCAGCCGGTGTGTCAGTGGCGCACCCGCTCAGGGTACCAAGCAGCAGGGCAAGGGTTAGCGCCAGGGTGACTGTTTTTTTCATTGTCGCTCTCCTTTTCGGGGTGTTTCCCCGTCCGATTTCGTATGCGGACGCATACGTTGGGTCTTATTATAGAGGATGGGAATGCAGTTTCGCAATCATGAGAACTGTACAAAAAGCGGGGCCGCGGCCCCGCTTT